>DATCXH010000534.1:0-2181 GCA_036565925.1 Vicinamibacterales bacterium | reverse complement strand
TGCGAGCGCCTGCTGACGACCATCGAGGTCGTTCCGCAGGTGCCCGCCCTCTCGCACACGCATCGCATCCAGATCAGCGAGCGCCTGCTCCACAGCCGCCTCGATGCTGCTGGCGAGACGCGCCTCGACCGCCGGATCGGCTTCGGGCGGCCGCTCACGAACCGTCAGCGCCTGGGGCAGACGGAGCAGGTCACCCGGCGACAACGTCCCCGAGACGAGTCCGCGGCTCCGTGCCTGTTCGATGGCGGCGTTGAGTGCACTGGCGAACTCCTCGTTCAACTCAACGCTCGGTGCCGTATTGTTGCGCACCTGCACGCTGATCCCCAGCTCGACGCGGCCGCGCGCCAGCCGCTTCTGCAGCAGCGACCGCACCCGCGGCTCGACCTCGGCGAACGACTGGGGCAACCGCAGCTGCAGATCCAGGAAGCGATGGTTCACCGCTCGCAGCGTGATGGCGATCGTGGCGCGCTCGTCCTCGTGCGTCAGCGAGGCGAACCCGGTCATGGACTTAATCACTACGTTTCTATCTCCGGTGATTCGTCTACAAACTGCAGTTCGTAGAGTTTCGCATAGGCGCCTCGCCTCGCCATCAGTTCATCGTGCGTGCCGCACTCGACAATGCGCCCCTGCGCCAGCACGACGATCGCGTCAGCGCGCCGGACGGTGGACAGCCGATGGGCAATGACAAACGACGTGCGGTTCCGCATCAGCGCAACCAGTGCATCCTGTACGAGCGCCTCCGATTCGGTGTCGAGCGACGAAGTGGCTTCGTCCAGAATCAAGATCGGTGAGTCGCGCAGGATCGCACGGGCGATGGCGAGCCGCTGGCGCTGACCGCCGGACAGCCGGTTGCCCCGCTCTCCGATCATCGTCTCGTAGCCGTGATCGAGTTCGAGGATGAAGTCGTGGGCGTGCGCCGCACGAGCGGCCGCTTCGATGGTCTCCTGGGTCGCCTGGGGTACACCGTAGGCGATGTTCGCGGCCACCGTGTCATCGAAGAGCACGGTCTCCTGTGTGACGAGACCGATCTGCGACCGCAGTGATGCAAGCGTCACGTCGCGGACGTCGCGCCCGTCGATCAGAATCGCTCCGGTCGTCACGTCGTAGAATCGCGGCAGCAAATTGACCATCGTCGTCTTGCCGGCGCCGCTGCGACCGACGATGGCCAACATCTGACCCGCACCAATCGTCAACGTCACGCCCTGCAGCGTGGGGTCGTTGCCTTCGCCGTATCTGAAGTACACATCACGAAACTCGATGGTGCGCGAGAACCGCGGCATCGCGACGGCGTCTGGCCGCTCGTGGACTTCGCTGTGCGTGTCGAGGATCTCGAAGATACGGTCTGCGGCAGCAGCCGCCTGCTGTAGATCGGCGTTGACGCGGCTCAACTTGCGAGCTGGGGCGTACATCAGAAACAACGCGGTAATGAACACGACGAACTCACCGGTGGTCAGACGTTTCGTGGCGATTTCCTGACTGCCGACCCACAGCGCGGTCGCGAATGCGACGCCGCCGATCATCTCCATCAGCGGCGGCAGCATCGAGAGCACGCTGGTGACACGCATGCTGGTGCGATAGAAGCGATCGGACGACTTCTCGAATTTTTCGGCCTCGCGCGCTTCCGCCCCAAACGCCTTGACGATGCGATGGCCGGTCAGCGCTTCGGCGCTGACATGAGCCATTTGTTCCTGGGCTTCCTGCGTGCGTCGCGTCGTACGCCGTACACGCTGACCGAGCCGGACGAGCGGATACACGATGAGCGGCGCGCTGGTCAGACAGACGACCGCCAGGCGCGCGTCGTAATAGAACAACACGGCCAGGTAGCCGATGAGCGTCAGCGACTCACGCGCCAGGTCGCCGATCGTGTCCGAGACGACGCGCTGCACCAGCGACACATCGTTGGTGATGCGCGACATGAGGCGGCCAGTCGTTTGCGTCGTGAAGAATGCTGCCGATTGTCCGATCATGTGGCGGAACATCCGGTTGCGCAGGTCGCGGACCACGCGCTGCCCGACATCCGTCATCAAATACTGCGAGAGATACGAGCCAATGCCCTTGGCGGCGTACACGACGAGAATCGAGACAATCGTCGAGACCAGCCGCTCGCGCGATGGCAGCACGCTGTCGAAGATCGGTTTGACGAGCGTCGCCAGTTTCGCCGATGCCGCGGCGTAGATGACC
>DATCXH010001042.1:0-3252 GCA_036565925.1 Vicinamibacterales bacterium | reverse complement strand
CCGTCAGCAAGAGCCGTTAGCAGTCAGCCCGTTAGCCGACGAGCTGTGACTAGTCGAATAGCCGCGCCACCTCGATGGCCAACGGCGCCGCTGCTCCCGCGGGAGCCCAGGTCAGGGTGTCCGTCGCCACGACGTCTTCCTCGCCTGGCCGGATCGCGCGAATGGATCGGGTGTCTCCATCGATGATCCAGTAATCAGGAATCGATGCGTTCATGTAGACCGACCGCTTCTGCAGTCGATCCCGCCGGCGTGTCGTGTCCGACGCCACCTCCACGACGAGGATCGGCAGAGGCGCCGTCTCCCAACTGGGCTCCGAGCTCGGGTGTGTGGAGCGAACCATGAGGTCCGGCTCGACTTCGATCTGATCCCTCACCCGAAACACAGCGCGCGGATGATAGATCAACCCGAGGTCATTTGCGGCGACGTACGGTTCCAACACTCGCGTGAGCCGCGCGAGAATGGTCTCGTGCTGATACGTCGGAGCCGGGGTTACAAATAGCTCCCCGTGGATGAGCTCGTACTTGTTGCCGTCCTCCGGCAAACTGTGCACCTCGGCCAGCGTCCAGCGCTTGGTCTCGTTGGCCATGAGCATGACCGACCTCGCCTCGAAAGTGATTGCGTCCGCACGTGCCGAGGCTAGCACTGTGCGGGGCGACGAGGACCACCGATTCGTTTCGCCCGATGCGGAACGATTGCGCGATTCTCTCTGCCGAGCATACGCTCGGCGGCCGGGCCGAGTCAACTCGGCGAATGTGCATCGCGCATGCGAGCCGCCGGGCCCGAACAGATCTCGACCGTGGGAGGGTCAACTAGCGCTACGCCTGCCGCATCGGTTCCACAACCGACGAGAAGTCATCCAGCCCATGACCCGATGCCTCGGCGCGGCGGAATGCTTCGAGCGCGGTGCGCGCCGCTGGCAGATCGATGCCGAGCGATTGGGCTTCTTTGAGCGAATACTCGAGATCCTTGCAGATCAGCGAGAGATGAAAGTGCGGTGCGTAATTCCGCTCGGTCATGCGCGGCAAGAGTCCCTTCACGAGCGGACTTCCCGGCGCGCCATTCGCAAGAAGTCGAGTGGCTGTGTCGCGATCGAGTCCGCCGCGCTCGATCAACGAGATCGCCTCGCCGAGCGCCGCAGCCTGAACGCCGCACAGGAAATTGTTGACCAGCTTGAGCAGCGCGCCGCTGCCAGTCGGACCGACATGAATCACCGCTCGGCTCATCGCCGCGAGCACGGGGCGCACTCGTTCCAGTGCGGACGCCGATCCGCCGACGAGAAATGTCAGCTCGCCCGACGCTGCCTGCGTCCGACTCCCCGTGACAGGTGCATCGAGCACGTCGATGCCTTTCGCCCTCGCGGCCTTCGCCAGCTCCGCGATCCATTCACGCGTGACTGTGCTTGATTCGACGACGACCGTCCCTGCGCGCATCGCGCCGAGCGCACCCTGGTCGCCTAGCCACAGGCTTCTCGACGTGTTGTCGTCGGAGACCATGCTGATGACGACATCGGCGTCGGTTGCCGCTTCGCGCGGAGAGCCGGCAAGGCGGGCTCCCGCGGCGACGAATGGCGCGGCTTTGTCGGCCGAGCGGTTGTATATGAAAAGTGGAAATCCTGCGTCGAGAAGGCGCCCGGCCATGCCCGCGCCCATGAGACCAAGACCGAAGAGTGCGATTCGTGGCTTCTGCGATTGCTGCGACTGCGTGGACATCGAGGTTATGCGAGTGAGTGAATGGTGACGAGACTGTTGGGCTCATGGTCGACGACCAGCGGATTGCGCAGCGATCGGCCGAAGCCCTGGAAGCGCACCTCCATCACGTCGCCGTCCGCGAGCTGAACGCCCTCACCGAAGCTCAGGCTGCATGCACCGAAATAGTGGACGTGCACGTCGCCGGGCCGGCAATGGCTCTCGAACTTGAAGTGATGGTGCTCGACGTTCTGCAGGCTGTGGCACATCTCCGACTCGCCAGTCGCGATGTCCTTCGACCAGACGGGCGCGCCGCTTCGCTGGATGGCGACGGCGCCGGGCACCATCGTGAACTCGGCGCCGAGAACGAGCTCCGGACCGAGTGAGCAGGTGCGAATCTTCGAGCTCGCGAGATTGAGGTAATTCTTCTTCTCATACTTGTGATCTGAGAACTCGTTGCCGTTGCTCATCCCGATTCGCCAAGGCTGGCCGGCGTCGTCGATGATGTAGACGCCGGCGATCTCCGCTTCTTCCCCGCCGTCTTCGCCGAATCGCGGAATCACGAGGGGATCGCCGTGGCCGCGCAGGATGGTGCCGTTCCCCTTGTAGAACCACTCGGGGGAGATTCCGACCTCACCCTTCGCCGGGCGTCCGCGCTCGACGCCCCAGCGGAACATCTTCATGCTGTCGGTGAGCTCGGCCTCTGAGAGCTCGTGCATCGACTGGCGGTTGCTCGCGCTGCCAAGGTGCGTAAGACCGGTGCCCGAGACGAGAAGACGCGAGGGCTCATCGGGATGATCGATCGGCGCCAGCAGGCGCCAGTCGGACTTTCCGTTGTAGACGGCGTCGTAGTCGATCACGTCGCCGGTGGTTCGTTCTTTCACGAGTGCGACGAGCGAACGCGAGCCCGCGAGGGCCGTTCGGGCGAGCTCATAGACCGATCCGGCATTCGCCAGCAGGCGAAGACCGGGTTCGTCGACCACGGCCACGCGCCGTTCCTGGCCGCGCTGAAGCTGTACGAGTCGAGTCATATAGAGGATTCCATCATTCAGTAACGCTGAACTTGGCCAGTGCGGCCTCGTCGACCGTGAGGCCCAGGCCGGGTGTATTCTCGTCGAGATCGATGAATCCGTTGGTCGGCATCGGCTCGCCCTTGAAGATGTACCAGAACAGCTCGTTGCCGACCTCCACGTCCACCGGCGGGAAGAACTCCGCCATCGGCGAGTTGAGGCTCGCCATCACGACGTGATAGTTGTGCATCTGCCCCGCGTGCGGGATGACGGGAATCGAATGCGCTTCGGCAAGCGCGGCGATCTTGCGCGCTTGCGTCAGGCCGCCAACGCGATTGGTGTCGAACTGGATATAATCGACGGCGCGCGCTTCGATCAGCTCGCGGAAGCCGTACAGCGTGAACTCGTGCTCACCGCCCGCGATCGGGATGCTGGTCCGGCGCCGCAGCTCGACGTACCCGTGGATGTCGTCGGGGATCACGGGCTCCTCGAGCCAGCGCAGATTGAACGGCTCGAGTAGCGGCAGCATGCGCTTCGTGTAATCGAGATTCCATCCC
>DATCXH010000726.1:0-4868 GCA_036565925.1 Vicinamibacterales bacterium | reverse complement strand
CCTTGACACTCTCGCGTCTGCCGATCGCGGCATCGTTCGGCGTCGCACTCGTGACGCAGTTGGTGCTGCAGACGTTGTTGTTCAGTCGAATTTAGGCACCCGCCTTGTTACTGACGCGGCAGCATGTCGGTCGCACCGCTGAGACGCTTCAGAATAACGATCGTCTGCGCCTCTTCGCCCTGCTGGTTCCGTGTCGCCGGCAGCTGCACGGTGAGCTCGTCTCCCGAAATCACTGCCGACCGTCGCAAGATCGAGCCGCCGATCGGACTCACGCCGGCCAGGATGTTGTGGAACACCTGTCCTGGATACACCGTGAGCGCGCCGTAGTAGCCGATGTATCCGCGCAGCGCACCCTGCGCTTCTTCCGGAGTCGGCGTGTCTGCCGCAAAGGGCTTGCGGTTGAGCGGCGGGAAGTGCACGCCGACGAAACCAGCAGGCGTGTAGACGATCACGCTCGGCGATCGCTTTGTCTCGGTTGCGACCGTACCTGTCGTTGGGTTCACGCGCTTTTCGACAACGTGGCGCCAGAAGCCGACGACGTTGCGATAGAGCGGAGAAAGATTGTCGATGACCGGTACGCGATCCCAGACCCACTGCGTGCCTGCTGGTGTGTACGGCTCACGTGTGGAGGTGATCGTCAGGCGGTTCTCGTCGAGCGTGAACGATCGCGAGAATTCCTTGCCGCCAATCTGCGGATGGACGCCGCTCTCGGGACGGTAGGTGATCGTCTTCTGCGTCTGATCGACGCGGTACTCACCCCAGAATCCGCCGTACGCGGCGAAGGCCGCCGGCGCATCGGCGACCGGGACCTGGCCCGGGGCCACGCGCTGCGTTGCCGAACTGGTGACGAACTCAAATGCGTGCCCGGCGGCATCAAGTACGAGGAGTCCGCGCGGATTGGTCACGCGCGATGCCTGTCCGCCAGTACCACCTTGCTCGAAGGTGGTCAGCGTCCACGTACTGACAAGTGAAGAAGCGACGGGTGCCGGGTTGGTCGACTGTCGTTCTGTTGTTGGGTGCGCCGCCGATATGAGGACAAGGGCGAAAGAAACGACGAGGGCTCTGCTCCGCATCATGTGCGCTCCGCGCGAGGGCCACGCCGGCGATCGAGCATCTCACGCACCCGGGCCGCCAGCGCGCTGGGTGAGAACGGTTTCTGGATGAAGTCTACAGGAACTGGGAACGTTGATGTGTCCTCACCGAGTGCATCGTCCATGTAACCGGACATGAAGAGCGTGACGAGATCCGGGCGCTGCTCGACGAGACGTCGGGCCAGTTCCGGACCGCGGAGGTCGGGCATGACGACGTCAGTAATGAGCAGATCGATGGGGCCGTGGTGATCGGCAGCGAGACGCAGCGCCTCGCTGCCCGATTCCGCTGTCAGCACGACGTAGCCATGGCGCTCGAGGGCCATCTGCACGAGGGCCTTGATGGCGACCTCATTCTCTACGACGAGCAACGTCTCGGTGGCTGACATGAAGACCCACGTCGGATTTTAGGCGTCGCCCCTCCACTCGCGTCGCCGTAAACGTACCGTGTCCGCACGCCTACCTTTGACTTCGACGCGCACGCCGCCGCCAACATCCGTGCACCGATCATCGAACTGTCGCACTGCGATCGACATAAGCGGTGTTCCGGTATGGGCCGAGGCGGCGTGACAGTCAGGACAATGATTTGCGGGTGACGCACCCCCGGGGCGTTTACCGGGGGTGTGAGTGATTACGCAGGGAGTACGCGTCCAGCTTTTTAACGCGTGCGGCGATGATCCGATGCGATCGTGGCAACACCGTTGTCCACACGCACGTCCAGAACGATGAGCTGGTTCACGCCGACGTTGGTGAGGAGGATCGCGGCACTGACACCGTTCTCCGTGAAGACCAGGGTCACGTTTCCTGGAGGCACTCCATTGAGTGTGAAGTTGCCGTCAGCGCCAACGACCGTCGAAATGCCTGGTGGAGCAATGCCGACGCGCGGCGCTGTCAGTGTGCTCTGGGTGCTCTGATCGACGGTGATGCCGGTGATATGGCCATTGATGACGGCTCCGGTGGATACACTCCCAATGGAGGGTGGTCCGGAAAGCCGGTTGATGATTGGAGGTCCCGAAGGACGGGTAGGGGCGAAGTTGTCGTTGTCGTCGCAGGCGGCGAAGGCGATCACACAGAAAACGATAGCCAGCAGCCTGACATCCAGAAGAGCTTTTGCCACTGGTTCCTCCCGAAGGCAGAAACCAGTGGCAAGTGTCGTTCCCGAATTCTTAGAACTTGAAGACGACCCCGCCGCTGAGCCGGCCGAAGTCGAGCTTCGTGCCCTCGGCGATGGGCAGCCCGAGGATTTCGAGATCACCGAAGGCATGGTAGTAGCGCAGATCGCCGCGGACGCCGAAGTGATCCCCGAAATAGCCGATAACGCCGCCGCCGACGTCCCACCCGAAATGGTTGTTGCTCGATTCGAGCAGACCTCCCACCGTTTCCTCGACGTGCGTTTTGATCAGACCGAGACCGAACACGCCGTACGGCTGTACGACTCCGAACTTCGGCGCCAGCATCGCATTGCCCATCAACGTCAGCACGCTTGATGATGCACCCGGTGTCTCGCCGAAGAAGTTGTCGATGTAGGAGAACTCCAATTCAGTGCCGAGGATGTTGCCTAAGGAGCCAAAGGAGACACCGAGGTTGCGTGTCTTATCCTCGCAGTCCGAGATCTCAGGACAGCCCGACTCCCCCCCGAAGTTATAGCCGATGAAAGGGCTGATATACGCCTGCGCGCCGGCTGTACTCGACGCACCCACAAGGAACAGCGCGGTGAGCGCGCCTGTCGCCAACACATTTTTCAGCATCGATCCATTCATCCTGTCGTCACCTCGCACGCCTGAGATGCAAGAATCAGCCCGACCTGAACCGTGTGATCTACAATTCATTCCCATCGCCGTTCCGGCTGAGCTGGGCGTGATGACCTGTGTCTCTTTGGATCGAGATCGGGTGTACAGACCACAAACGAGGGCGTCGTGATCGCGATCGAGTCACTCCATCACATCGGCATCACCGTGACCGATCTCGCACGGGCCAAAGAGTTTTACGGCGGCGTCCTTGGTTTGCGCGAGCTGCCGCGTCCACCGTTCGATTTCGGCGGCGCCTGGTATGAGATCGGCGATCGTCAACTGCATCTGATCGTGCATCCGCCCACACGAACGCTGCGCCGCACGCGCGACATCGATGCGCGCGACGGCCATCTCGCGATTCGTGTACGGAGCTATGACGAGACCGTGCAACATCTGCGCAGTCACGGCATCGAATGCCTGGAGTCACCGCGCAATCTGACGCCATGGGCACAAATCTACGTGACGGATCCGGACGGCAACGTCGTGGAATTCAATACCGACGCTCCACACAGCTAGGAGGTCTTGTTATGCGAAGGATCGGCGCTCTCGTTGTCATTGCCGCTGCGGTTGTCGCCTGGCCGATCACGGCGGCCACACCCACGGCGAAGCCGGAAGACGTTGGCTTCTCCGCAGAGCGTCTGCATCGCATCAACGATCTGGTGCAGCGTCATATCACCGCCGGTGACTTCTCGGGTGCGGTGACGCTCGTCGCGCGCAACGGTCGCATCGCGCACTTCGAGGCGCAGGGGTTGATGGACGTCGAGTCGCGGAAGCCGATGCAGAAGGACGCGATCTTCCGCATCATGTCGATGACCAAGCCGGTAGTGGGCGTCTCGATCATGATGATGATCGAGGAAGGCAAAGTCAGGCTCACCGATCCAGTGTCGAAGTTCATCCCCGAGTTGAAGGATCTCAAGGTGGCGGTGCCGGTGACGGGCGCACAGAACGCGCCTGGGGGCGGGCGCGGCAATGCTGGGGTGGAGCCGCGCTACTACACCGTTCCTGCTGAACGCGAGATCACGATTCGCGATTTGTTGACGCACACGTCGGGTCTCGTCAGTGGCGGGTTGAGCAACACAGAGGCGAGGAAGGTGGCGCTCAAGGGCAAGGAGTCACTGGCCGATTACATCCCGCGTCTTGGCAGCGTGCCGCTCGACTTTCAGCCAGGCACGCGTTGGGCCTATAGCGCGCAAGCCGGTTTCGATGTCCTCGCGCATGTCGTCGAGAAGGTGTCGGGTCTGCCGTTCGGTCAGTTCGCGAAGACACGCATCTTCGATCCACTCGGCATGAAGGATACGTTCTTCTATCCCGCTGATGGCAATCCGCGCATCGTCACGAGGTATGTCCGCGGGCAGCAGAGTGGCAAGCTCGAACGGCAGGACAACCTGGCCAATTTCATGAACGGCTTCTACTTCTCGGGTGGTGGCGGTTTGATGAGCACGGCTGAGGACTATCTGCAGTTCGCGCAGATGCTGCTCAACGGCGGGCGCGCGAATGGCAAGGTGTTCCTGAGTCCGCGGACAGTGGAGATGATGGCGTCAGTGCATGCGCCGGACACGTTGCCTGGCCGTCCGCGAGGCGAAGGGTATGGTCTCAGCATGCGCGTGGTGAGCGATCCCGTCGCGCGTAATACGTTCCTCTCGCAGGGCAGCTTCGGATGGAGCGGCGCCTATGGCACGCACTTCTGGATCGATCCGAAGGAGAAGATCGTCGCGGTGCTGATGACGCAGACGCCGAACAACGAAATCCGCGGCGACTTCGAGAACGCGGTGATGTACGCGCTGGTCGGCGGCGCGGCCCCGATCTCCGGAACGAACTGACGGGAGTAACAGCCGGGGCCTGGCCCCGGGCCTGGTCCAGGCCTGCCCCGGGCCTGGCCCGGGCCTGGCCCGGGCCTGGTCTAGGCCTGCCCCCGGCCTGGCCCCGGGCCTGGTGTAGGTCTGGCCCGGGCCTGGTCTAGGCCTGTCCCCGGCCTGGCCCGGGCCTACCC
>DATCXH010000308.1:0-4842 GCA_036565925.1 Vicinamibacterales bacterium | reverse complement strand
CGCGCTCCACCGTCGGCACCATGACCGACATCGCCAGCTATCTGAATCTGCTGTTCGCCACGATCGGCGAGGCGCACTGCCCTCGCACGGGTGAGCCGACACCGAGCCGATCGGCGAGCCAAATCCTCGAAGCCATTCTGTCGCTGCCGACGGGTACTGAGATCGAACTGCGAGCACCGGTGTTCAAAATATACGGCGAGGACCTGGACTTCGTCTTCACCGAGCTCCGCAAGAAGGGATGCCGCCGCGTGATCGTGGACGGCACGTCGGTGGACATCGCCTCGAAGCTGGAACTCGACGAACCGTCCGTTCGAGACCTAGACGCCATCGTCGATCGCTTCGTGGTCAACCGCAAACACGAAAAGGCGATCAAAGCGGGCATTGCCGCGGCGCTGCTCGTCGGCGATGGCCTGATGCAGGTGCATATCCTTGCCGGTGCGAGCAAGGCTGATGCAGACAAGTTCTACCGTGCTGTCAGCAGCACCACACACCACTTCGTCTATGGCGAGATTGGTCCGAGCTATTTCGTCTTCAACGATCCCGAGAGCGCCTGCCGCACCTGTGGCGGTCTGGGCGTCGACAAGCTCACGCATCCCGAGTTGCTGATTCCCGATCCCAAGCGCAGCATCCGCGGCGGTTGCTTCGTGAAGGAAGCCTTCCGCTACAACCCTGACACGTGGGACGGGCGGGTGATGTACAGCCTGTCGAAGAGCCTGAGCTTTTCGCTCGACACATCTCAAGGAGAAGGCGCGCCACGCGATTCTCTACGGGGTCGATCCGAAGAAAGTCGTCCTGACCTCACCGCCTGAAGCGAAAGTCAAACGCGACGACCACGAGGGCAAGGAGGTCGGCTTCAACGGCATCGCTCGCCGCATCGAGCGTTGGTATCGGCGCTATCGCCAACGCGGGGAGGCCAATTCGCGGATGGAGGAGTGGCTCGACAAGGTGATGGTCGAGCATATCTGCCCCGACTGTCATGGCGCGCGACTGCGGGCGATGCGGCTGCTGTTCACCATCGACGGCAAGAACATCCATGAGTTGGGGCAACTTCACTTCGGCGAGCTGCATGCCTTTCTCGGCACAATCAAGCCGTCAGGCCGTGGCGCCGATGCAGGACGGCAGGTACTCAAGGAGGTGCGCGGTCGTCTGAATCTACTCCTCGGCATCGGTCTGGACTATCTCAGCTTCAATCGACGATCGGGCACACTCTCCGGCGGCGAGTCGCAGCGCATCCGGCTCTCGACCCAGATCGGGTCTGGTCTGATGGGCATGCTCTACGTGCTCGACGAACCGAGCATCGGTCTGCATCCGAAAGACAACGTCAAGATGATCGCGACGCTCGAAAGTCTTCGCGACATTGGCAACACGGTTATCGTCGTCGAGCATGACGAGGACACGATTCGCGCGGCCGATCACATCGTGGAGATGGGCCCTGGACCGGGTGTGCGCGGCGGCACTGTCGTCGTGCAGGGCACGTTTGCCGACGTCCTCAAAGCGAAGGCGTCACCGACGGGGCAGTTCCTCTCAGGCAAGCGGTCGATTGCCATGCCAAAGCTGCGACGCAACGGCAATGGCAACACGCTGACCGTGCGAGGTGCGCGCGAGAACAACCTGAAGAACGTGGACGTCGCAATCCCGCTCGGCAAGCTGGTCGCGATCACCGGGGCGTCCGGATCGGGCAAAAGCTCGCTGGTGAACGAGATCCTCTTCAAGGCGCTCTGGAAGCATCTGGTCGATACCCGAACGTTGCCGGGTGAACACGATGGCATCGATGGCATCGAGCAGGTGCACAAAGTCGTGAACATCGATCAGTCGCCGATCGGACGGAACAGCCGCTCCAATCCGGCCACTTACATCGGTTTTTACGACACCATCCGCGACCTGTTCACGCAGGCGCCGCTGTCAGTGGAGCGCGGCTACAAGGCCGGTCGATTCAGCTTCAATGTGAAAGGCGGGCGCTGCGAGGAATGTCAGGGCGAAGGCGCAATCACGACGCAGCTCTATTTCATGCCCGATGTCGAGGTGATCTGCGGTTCGTGCAAGGGCGCGCGCTTCAACAGCGAGACGCTGGAGGTGACCCTGCGCGGCAAGACCATTGACGATGTGCTGAACATGTCGGTGGAGGAGGGTGTCGCGTTCTTCGCGGAGGAATCGAACATCCGCAAGAAGATTCAAGTGCTAGCCGATCTCGGACTCGGCTATCTGACACTCGGCCAATCCGCGACGACGTTGTCGGGCGGGGAAGCGCAGCGGATCAAGATCGCCACCGAGTTGAGCACCTTGCAGCGCTCGAAGCATACACTCTACATCCTCGACGAGCCAACGACGGGACTGCATCTCGCGGATGTCGAACGGTTGCTCGAGTCGTTGAACCGCCTGGTCGATGCCGGGCACACGGTGCTGCTCATCGAGCATCATCTCGATGTGATCAAGACCGCCGATCACGTTATCGATCTCGGTCCAGAAGGCGGCCACGCCGGCGGCGCGATCGTCGTGGCCGGCGCGCCCGAGGACGTGGCGAAGTGCAAGGCGTCGCATACCGGGCGATTCCTCAAAGCGCACCTCCGTACGTAGTGTCCGGCTTCAGGCAGAACAGGGTGTAGTGTCCGGCTTCAGCCGGAGCACTTGCCTGAGGGCTCTACCCTAGCCTACTATGTGAGCCGCATGGCTCAAGAGAATCCCCAGGCCGCCTTGGAGTTGCTGATCCTCAAAACGCTGGCCGCAACAGGCCCCAATCACGGATTCGGCATCGCGCTGCACATCGACGAGAGCTCCTCGGGCCTGCTCCGCGTAGAGGAGGGCTCCCTCTATCCCGCACTCCACCGTCTGGACAAGGCGGACTTCATCGAGGCGGAGTGGACCGTGACAGAGAACGGCCGGCGAGCACGCGTCTATCGGCTCACCAGATCGGGCCGGAAGCGTCTGAAGGAGATCGAAGAGAGCTGGAACACGCTCGCCGAAGGCGTGAAGCGAGTGCTGCGATGGGCCTGACGCGCTGGTTCCGCAGAGGACCGTCTGACGAGGACATACGGGAAGAGCTCGAGGCGCATGTCGCGATGCGCGCAGAGCACGATGGCATGGGCGAGGCTGCCGCGCGCCGGCGTCTCGGCAACGTCCTGCACACGCGCGAAGCGATGCGACGCGTCTGGATCGCCGAGTGGGTGGACGTGCTGCGACAGGACGCGCACTACACATGGCGCTCGTGGCGGCGTCGGCCTGCGTTCGCGGTCGCAGCGATCCTGGTGCTCGGCCTCGGAATCGGTGCCTCTACGGCGCTCTTCGCCGCGCTCGACCGCGTGCTCTTCAAACCATTGCCGTACACAGATCCCGATCGCATCGTTTCCGTCGGAGGCATCACGGTCCCGTTGGTGTTCGAGGGGCAGACCGAGACGATCGTGGACACGTTCTACATGCAGGAATGGGACAAAACGCCGGCGCCGTTTCAGTCGATGACGGCGATCGTCCCACTTGTGGGTGCGCGGACGTGCGACGCCGCAGAGGGACAACCGGAAGGCTTGCGATGCGATCTCGTTGAGCACAACTTTCTGAGTGTCCTGGGCAGAAGCGTCGCGCTGGGCCGCGACTTCGTTCCGCAGGACGATGTGCGCGGAACACCGCAGGTCGCGATTATCAGCCACGCGCTGTGGGTCCGGCGCTTCGGCGCGGATCCGAGAGTCCTCGATCGGACGCTGAGTCTCGAACGGGCCGGGTCGCTGCAACAGATCCGCATCGTCGGCGTCCTGCCGCCGGACTTCGAGATGCCGTTCGAAACCGGCGACGTCGTGCTCCCGGCTCAATTGCGTCCGTTCGATCCGAACGCCAGATTCCACACGACGGTCGTAGTCCTCGCACGGCTCAAGCCGGATGTGACACCCAAGCGCGCGCAGCTGATGCTGGAGTCCGCATGGCCGAAGGTCCAGCACATGCCCGTAGGACCGAGCTTCCGTGAGCAATGGAGCGTGCGCAGCCTGCGCGATCGGCGGTTCGGCGATGCCGCACATGTCGCATGGCTGCTCATGGGCGCGGTCGCCGTCTTCCTGCTGATCGCCTGCGTGAACGTCACCAACCTGATGCTGGCACGTGTCGGCGAGCGCCGCCGAGAGTTCGGGGTGAGGGCCGCCATCGGCGCGAGCAGGGTACGGCTCGCGCGCCTGGCGCTCGCCGAGAGTCTCCTGCTCGCGATCGTGGCGGGCAGCATTGGACTGCTGGTGGCCTTCGCTCTCCTCGAGACGTTTGTGGCGATGGCACCGCCTGGCATTCCAGGTGTTGCCGATGCCTCGATCGACCTGCGCGTCTTCATTCTGGCTGCTTTGCTCGTCCTCGTCACTGGCGCGGCCATTGGGGTGTGGCCGGCGCTGTCGGTGTTTCGCGTTGGCGATCTGCACGGGCTTCGTTCGACGACCACGTCATCGCCAGGTGCGCGGCCGCGCGTTCGGTTTGCGCTCGTGACGACGCAGATCGCACTGACGCTCGCGCTGCTCGGCGGCTCCGCGCTGCTGCTGCGAAGCCTGTGGCATGTCGTCAATGTGCGGCTCGGTTTCGACGCTGAGCGTGTGGTTACATTGACGGCAAATCTCAGCCCTGTCCGGTATCCAACGATCGAGCATGGGGCCACATTCTTCGAAGATCTTTTCGAACGCGCGCGGGCCACCCCGGGTGCGGTATCCGTAGCGTTGAGCAACGGGCCGCCGCCGCCGCTGCTATCGGGCTTGCGAGCGCCGATCGAGGTCGAAGGTCTGCCAGTCGATCCTGAGACGTACCGTCCGATTCGCTTCCGTTCTGTAACCCCGCAGTATTTCGAAACGTTCCGAATCCCAATTATCGAAGGGCGGACGTTGCAGG
>DATCXH010000173.1:0-4946 GCA_036565925.1 Vicinamibacterales bacterium | reverse complement strand
TCGTCAGCCTGCCCCCCTACAGTCGCGAAGCGCGCCACCATATCGTCCCACCACGGTGCAATCGAGCGGGCGATCGGCTCGATCACCAGCACGTGTCCTCCATGTGATGCGGTCTCGAGCAGACGCGCTGCCACCCGTGTTCTCGCCTCGTCGGGCAATTCGTTCAGCACGTACGCTGCCAGGACGCTGTTGCCGTGGCGGATCGTCATGGCCTTGGTCACATCGCCTTGCCGCGCCCATCCGTGCACGCCAAGCTGTTGATATGTCCATTGCGCCTCTTCGATCGCCCACGGATGGCGATCGATGCCGATCACAGACGCTGACGGCTGCGATGCGAGCGCCCATGCCGCGCCGGCGGCACCGGTGCCGCATCCCAGATCGACAATCGTTTTCGGCGAAGGCGTGTGCCCGGCGCGCGCGCGAACGACTTCGGAGACCGCGATGAAATGGAGCGGCGCATAAAAGAGTGCAAACGCCGCACGCTTGCCGGCACTGTCCAGCGCGCCGTGCACGTGTCGACCACCCGCCGACGTCGTCTGTCGTCGTCGTTCGACATAGGCCGACGACAACGCACGCAGCGCACGCGTCACCTCCGGCACACGCAAGTCGGCGAGATGCCGCCTTTCAAGCGCGGTCAGCCACTCCTGAAAAACGGCGTTCATGTGGAGATCTTCATCCTATCTTCCGATAACCCGTTACAATGCCAAACTACGAGGAGGGCTGTGCACGCATGCGAATGTCCACAAGTGTTCTTGTCATTCTGTTGTCGTTAGTGATTGCGATGCCGCGCGTTCAGGCGCAGGCATCTCATACCGCAGGCCAGTCGGCCATTGATGCGGCTTTGCAGGCGCACGTGTCGTCAGCGGAAGCCGATCGCGCTGATCTGCTTCGCGTGCTCGCGAACCCTGAGGTCAAGACAGTGGCCGACAAGGCCGGTCTCGATCTGCGGCGGGCCACAACCGCGGTGACGTCACTGCAGGGACAGGAACTGGCGCAGCTTGCGGCACAGGCGCGTCAAGTCGACCAGGCGCTCGCCGGCGGCCAATCCAAGATCGTGATCTCGACGACGGTGATCATCATCGCCCTGCTGGTGTTGATCCTGCTCATCGTCGCGATCGACTGATAGCACAGTGGCCGTGACACGGCCGGCAGTACGGTGATGCGGGGCACGGTGCACGTGCGAGCCTTCAGCGTGCTGTTGGCCGTCGTGCTATGGGTCGGGTCGGCGGAGGGCGGACAATCGAACCGCCCTCTCGCCATTCTCGACGTTCCATTCATTTCCCAGTCTGAAGCGCTCTGTGGCGGCGCCGCGGCCGCGATGGTCATGCGCTACTGGGGCGCGCGCGGACTTGATGCGGGCTCTTTTGCCCATCTGGTGGACCGCAGTGCTGCGGGCATTCGTACCACTGCCCTCGTCGACGATATTCGCCGGCGTGGGTGGTCGGCGACGGCCATTGCCGGCAGCGATGAGGCGATCGCGCGCGAGCTGGCCGACGGGCGTCCGATCCTCACCCTGATCCAGGATCGTCCCGGCACCTTCCATTACATCGTCATCATCGGCGCGACGCAGCGGGCGGTCGTGTATCACGATCCCGCCCGTACCGCGTTTCGCACGATGAGCCGCGAGGAGTTCGATCGTCGATGGTCGGCAGCCGATCGTTGGATGGCACTTGTCGTGCCGCCGGTCGCAGCTGAATCGCGAGCAGCCACGCCGGGCACTCCGAGCGAGCCCGACGCCGCATTCGAGATCAACAGTGCCGCGTCATGCGATGCGCTCATCTCGGACGGCGTTCGTCTTGCGCAGAGCAATGATCTCGACGGTGCGGAGCGTCGATTAACCGGCGCACTGTCGTGCGAAGGGCCGGCACCGCTGAGGGAACTCGCCGGCGTCCGTTTGTTGCAGCGGCGATGGGGTGAAGTCAGCGATCTTGCGTCGGCCGCACTCGCAGAAGATCCCTCCGACGCGCATGCCTGGCGACTGCTGGCGACGAGCCGCTTCGTTCAGGACGATCGGGATGGAGCGCTCAACGCCTGGAATCACGTCGGCGAGCCGCGGGTCGATCTGATTCGGGTCGATGGACTTGTGCGTACGCGTCAGCGCATCGTCGAACAGTTGTTACCGATTGAACGCAACGACGTGCTCACGCCCGCACGATTCGTACGCGCGAGGCGTCAGCTGCGTGAACTGCCTTCTGCGGCGTCGGCCGAGCTGACGTTCGTGCCGGTGCCATCCGGTCTCGCCGAACTGCGCGCGACGGTGGCGGAGCGAGCGCTCATACCTGCGGATCGCTGGAGCCTCGCTGCGCTCGGTGTGGTGGCGGCGCTCAGACGCGAGGTCGAGGTGTCGAGTGGCGCGCTGACCGGCGGTGGTGAGCGGATCACAGTGGGTTGGCGTTTCTGGCCCGACCGTCCGCGTGTGAGCGCCGCGTTTACGTCGCCAGCTCCGTGGGGCGGACTGTGGACTGTTGACGCGTTCGGCGAGCGGCAGCCATTCACCGATCTCTTTGCAACGTCACGGCGGCACGGCGCACATCTCTCGATGTCGGAGTGGGTGGCGCCACGGATGCGCGCGTCCATACGCGGAGGTGTCGAACAGTGGGACGGCGTTGATACGTTCGGCATGTTGAGCGCGGCCTTGAGAGTACTGACTGTCGGTGAGCGCTTCGATGGTCGCGTCGAGTTGTCAGGTTGGAAAGCGGGATCGTCGTTCGGCACGATGGATGTGGGCGCCACGATTCGTTCGACGACGGAACGGCGCGGGCAGGTGTTTGTCGGTCGAGCAGGCCTCGGTCTCGCGTCTGTCGATACGCCTGCCGACATCTGGTTTGCGGGAGATACAGGTCGGGCGCGTGGCATGCCGTTGCGCGCACATCCGTTGATGACGGGCGGACAGATTCGCGTCGATCAAATCGGGCGACAGGTGATCTATTCGTCGGGAGAAACGCAGCGTTGGTGGCCAGGAAAGGCCGGCGTCAGGTTTGGTGCCGCCGCATTTGTCGATGCCGCGCACACCGATCGACGGACCGTCGATCGAGCGCGGACCGACGTGGACCTGGGCATCGGCGTGAGACTGGCGGTGCCCGGCGTCAGCGGCACGATTCGGATCGATGTTGCGAAAGGGCTACGAGATGGCGCGACCGCCGTATCGTTTGTGTATGACCCCTGATCGATCGCCTCTGGCATGGAGTCTGCTGACCGACTCGATCATGCGTCTGTTTCTGGCTGTCTTGTGTCTCCTCGCGGTCACAGCGTGTGACGAGCAAAATCCTGTCGGTCCGAGCGTTGGGCTGAGCGAGCAATTCACCCTGGCGCCTGGCGAGGTCGCGACTGTGCGCGACGTCAACCTGAACGTGCAGTTCGTGCAGGTCACGGGTGATTCGCGATGTCCCGCGGATGCGACCTGTATCCAGGGCGGCGATGCACTGGTTCAAATTCGAGTGCTCGACAACGGCGTCACGGCGACCTACGAGTTGCACACGGGTGACTCCAGCCGCGCGACGGTCATGCACAACCAACTCCGGATCGGGCTCGTGGAGCTGCAGCCGTATCCATTCAGCAGCCGCACGATTGCGCCAGGCGAGTATCGCGCCACGTTGACAGTGACTCGGTAACGTTCGTAGGGGCCTCGCCGAATCGCTTTCGCGCGAAGGCGGATCGCCTTCATCGTTCAGTTGGAGGATCGACATGGAACGCCGCGCCGTCGTCGGGGGCAGTCTCCTCGCGAGTCTCTCAACGCTCATGTTACCGGCGGCTGTTGCCGAGGCCAGCGCGGCCTCGGCATCAGCGGCGACTGGAGATCTCGAAGGTGTCTCCGATTCGATCGATCAACTTCGCCGTACAGTCGAACGCCAGTTCGCGAGCGTCTACTCCGACAAGTGGCAGGGCGTCGCGAGGATCCGCCAGCAACAACACACGTGGATGCGTTCGACGCAGAAGTATCCGGACTTCATCGAAGTCGGACTGGACGTGTGGGACAACATCTACGACTGGCACGTCGTGCATCAGCAGCCGTTGAACATGACGCGAACGTCCGACGGCCGTTACACCATGGTGTTCATGTACACGACGCTGCTGCTCCGGCCCGATCAAGCGCCGGACTTCGTGGGCTTCGCCTTCGATGCCGAGACGCGGACGCGGACCAGGTAGTTACTTCGCCTGTTCGCAGGGCTCCCCGCTGAGCACCGATAGCAGCACCAACAGCCGGCTGCCTCTTTTCGAAAAACTGTGCGACGTGCCGCGCGGGACGGAAGCGAATCCGTTCAGGCCGAGCTTCATTTCCTTGCCGTTCAACATCAACGTCCCCTCGCCGCCGAGCACGTAGTAGATCGCATCGGCATTCTCGTAGAGGCGCTCCGGCATCGCTTCGTTCAATTGAATCATCGCTGCACGCTCGTTGCCGCTGCAGGACAGCAGCGTTTCGCGGCGCGGCTGCTTGCCGACAAACTCCTTCTCGAGGAGCTCGCCAATCGCATAGGTGACCGGCTGGCCCTTTGGTCCTGCAGCCGCAGTTGCCGTCGGCGCTGGCGCGGGCGCTTCTTTCACGATCACTTTCGGCTCTGGTGCCGCAGTAAGTGTCACGTCCACGTCGGCGACCTGTCCTCCGCGGACGGTCACTTCCTTTTCGAACGCGGTCACTTTGTCACCGGTGAATCGCAGCCGATAGGTTCCGGCCTGCAGTCCAGGAAAATTCACCTGCCCACTAGCGTTGGTTTCGCCGCTGCGTTCGGTCGGTCCCATGAGCTCGACCGCCACGCCACCAATCGTCGCGCCCTGCGGACTGGTCACGGTGACCGCCATCCCTGATCGCGCGGATGTCGTCGGGGCGCGCCGCGGAGCTGGAGTGGTGCCCGCGGGTTTCTGCGTCGCCGGCGCTGGGGGCGCTGGGGTCTGCGTCGCCGGCGCAGCCGCGGGTTTCTGGGTTACAGGTGCCGGTGACTGGGCGTAAA
>DATCXH010000681.1:0-4593 GCA_036565925.1 Vicinamibacterales bacterium | reverse complement strand
TCGGTGGCCGCAACCGCTGGTGCGGCGACGTTCATGGGGCGCAGCTCGAAGTCGAGCGATCGCGCCGGACGCCGTTCGCTCAACGTCACTCGCCTCTGGCGCGAGACGTGATCCGGGTGCGAGACCTCAATCGTGTGCGGTCCGAGAGCAAGGTCTCGAAGAGTGAGTGGCGTGACACCCCGCGATTGGCCGTCAATCATCACGCCTGCCCCGGTTGGCGTCGAGCGAACTTGAAGACGACCTGCCGCGACGGGCGCTGGGCTCGACACCTTCTCTTCTGAAACTGGAGCAACAGTCGGTTTCGAAATCGGAGCAACCGGTTGCGGCGACACCGACGCCACCGGTGGTGTTGTTGGAGCGCCTGGCTTTCGATCCTCTACTGCGGCGGGCGGAGGTTGCGGCTCAGCGATCGGCTCATGATCGCTGACGTCGATCGATTCGGTGGATGGCTTCGAAAAGTGCCCGGCCACGAATCCGCCACCAAATCCCGCTGCGAAACTGATCGTCACAACCGCCGCCGCAGCAAAGGCCCGAGACATCGGCTGCACGGGGTTCTCATGCGATGCGGGGTCTGGCGACTTCGTCGCGACCAAGGCGACCGAGCTCGCGCGCGGCGGCATGACATCGTCGAGCAACGCATCATCAATGATCGGCTCCAGTCGAATCACTGGGCGCTCAGGCTTGGGCCGTTCCTTCTCGACGGCGACGGGGTCCTGGCGAACCGGCGGTTCAACAACTCGCGCATCTTCCGCGCGCTTCGTGTTCGACGCGGGAGTGGAAGGGGGCTCCTCGCGTTCGTCGCTGACCACCGGGACGGCTACCGCACCTGACGCGGCCTCGTCTTCGTCGCGTTTCTTTGCGATCGCATCTTGCAAGCGAGCGACGAATTCAGAGGCTGTCGACAGCCGCTCGCTGGGCTCTTCCGAGAATGCCGCGGCGAACGCTGCGCGCAACTTCCCCGCGTCGATGCCAGGGATGGTCGTGAACAATCGCGTTTCGTGAGGTGCGGGCCGCGGGAGACGCCGGCGCTCTGGAAGCCCTTGCGCCTGGCGAAGTGCACGACTCGTGTCCTGCTCCGGATCTCTAGGTGTTCCGATGAGGAGCTCGAGGGCGATGGCGGCCAGTGAATAGATATCGTCGACATGCGTTGGCGGCGCGCCTGCGACCCGTTGTGGAGACCCGTACGGAACCACTGCCTCCGCGGGCATCCCCGCCTTGATCAACGCCTGCGCGAGTCCGAACCCCGTGACCCCGGTGCGTTCGCCGTCCAGGAACACATCGCAGGGGGCCATCATCCCGTGATAGACGCCAGCACTCGCAGCACAGTCGATCGCTTCCGCCAGCTGGTTCGCTCGCTGTACGACCTCCGCGATCGGGCGAACGCCGTGCTGCTGCATCACCGCGTCCATCGCTGTTCCTGCGAGCTCTGAATAGACGACGTAGGGGATGTCGCCCTCGACACCGAACGCAAGAGGACGGGCCAGCCCCGGATGATCAACCGGCGTCTCGCACAGCTTTCGGAACGCATCCAGGAAATCGATCGGCTCGACGAACTCGCGTCGTTCCCGAGAGAGCTCGAACGTGCGGATGATGACTCGCGCGTTGGTTGAGGGATGGCGGCCGAGATAGACAGGCCCGAAGCGGCTCGCACCGAGGTCGGCACGAACGGCAAACGGACCCAACTTGTCAGGCCGCTGCTTTGACGACAGACCCTTCCCGTTCAACGCGGACTCCTTCGCGCGCGCCGCGCGCGCGGAAACTGCAGGGCGTGAAAAACCGGCAACTGGGGGGAACAGTCAGGCGTAACGCCGCACGTTCTCAAAGCAACATCCGCGCCCCGGCCGATAACGGTCGATCTCACACCTGTGGCGGGTTCCTGACGGAGCCAGCGCGGGCCGGTTACGGTAATCCGGTGTGCGTTGACAAGAAAGAGATCGCGCCCCGTACCGCTGAGCTGCTCGTCACGGCTTCACGTCCGCTGGCGTCGGCACGGTGAGGTCGACGCCCTTGATCAGCACTTCCACGCGGCGGTTCGCTTGTCGAGCGCTGTCGTTCTTGTTTCGTTCGGCAATTGTCGCCTCGTCTGCCTCGGACGTCACGCCCACGGGCCACTGCATGCCTCGTCCCTCCACCTGAATCTTGTCCGCCGGAATCTGGTGATCGACGAGAAACTGTTTAACGGCCTCGGCTCGCTTCAGCGAGAGGTCCAGATTCTTCTTCCTGGACGAGGCGCTGTGGTCGGCCTTGCCCTCCCAGGTGTCGTCGGTATGCCCCGTAATCTGGATTTCGAATGCGGGAAACGTTCTCGCGTACTTGATCAGCACGAGATTCTCCGCCAGTCTCTCTCGTTGATCGGGACTGAGTGTGGACTGCGACACTTTGAAAGCGACGCTGTTTTGATCGGCCAGCGTCAACAGGACGAGCCCGGCTTTTTCGGCGATACCAGATGCCTCTTTCAACTGGCCGATGAGCAAATTGAGTCGTGCGATGAGCGACTCTCTGCTGGACAAATCGGAGGTCGTCCGGTTCAGGGCATTTTGCAGGATGGCGATTTGAGTTTCTCGATCGGCGAGCCGAGCGGCAAGCGTCGCCTCAGTTGCCGCCGACTGTTGCTTCACAGCCTGCAGCCGCAGATTGGCCATGAAGACCATGGCGGCGACCATGGCAACCAGCAGCATGGACGTCCATCCGATGAACTTCTTCCAGATGCGTCGGAACGATGTCTGTGTCTGTGTCTCCGTCATGTCTGCTCCTGTTGTGCGGGGGGAGCAGATGCACGTGACGTGAGTGCGTCTCGACAAGGACTTATCGGCACACGTCCTTGCCGACAGCATGGAGCAGGTTGCCCAGCGTGGCGCAGAAAGACCCTGGAGTGGGTCAGCGGTGAGTGGTGAGCGGTTCGGGGTCGTGTCCTTTAATCTCCAACCACCAACCACCCACCACCCACGACCAACTACTAAACCACCCCACCAGCCGCTATCCCGCGCGCCCGACCGGTTGCGTCTGCTTGCAGAACTGGAGCAAGTCGCGGTTGACCAGATCAGCATGCGTAGCGGTGAGCCCGTGCGGCAGACCCGGATAGTAAACCTCCGCGGCGCCTTTGATCAGTTGGGCCGACTTCTTCGCTGAATTCTTCACGGGCACGATCTGATCGTCCTCGCCGTGCATGACCAGCGTCGGAACATCGAACTTCTTGAGGTCTTCAGTGAAGTCGGTTTCTGAAAAGGCCTTGATGCTGTCGTACGAATTCTTCAGGCCCGCCTGCATGCTCCACAGCCAGAACTGATCGAGCGTGCCCTGCGAAACCTTCGCACCAGGCCTGTTCGCACCATAGAACAACGGAGCGAAATCTATATAGGCCTGCGAGCGATCCTTGACCAGGCTGCTCCGCAGAGTGTCGAAGACTTCGATGGGGAGTCCTTCAGGATTGGCTGCCGACTTCAACATGATCGGCGGCACGGCGGCGATAAGAACTGCCCGTGCCACACGCTTCGTGCCGTGACGACCAATGTAGCGCGCGACTTCTCCTCCGCCCGTCGAGTGGCCCACCATCGTGATGTCCTTGAGATCCAGCGCCGTGATCACTGCTGCGAGATCGTCGGCGTACCCGTCCATATCGTTTCCCGACCACGCCTGACTGGATCGGCCATGACCGCGACGGTCGTGCGCCACGACTCGGAAGCCGTTCTGTGCGAGAAACAACATCTGACCGTCCCACATATCGGCGTTCAACGGCCAGCCGTGGGAGAGCGTGACAACCGGGCCTTTGCCCCAGTCCTTGTAGTAAATCGTCGTGCCGTCTTTTGTCGTGATGGTGCTCATGTGTGCCTCTTCCCCATTCCTTGCATGCGAAGCGGAACCGTCGCGCCGCTGTCGATGTTCCGAGGCCGGGCGCAACAACCTCGCCACCGCGGAGAAACGCGCGCAAGACGTGATTCAGGACCAATCGATTGTCGAGCGCCCTGTCATTGCCACGTGATGTCGTGGCTGCGTGGACGCGAATGAGCGGCCGTGCAACGGAGAGCGCATCCGGTGGCTGAATGATGCGGCGCGAATCGTGCTCTCGAAGAGCCCGACACAGAGGACGTACTATGAAGATTGTCGTCATCGGCGGAACTGGGCTTATCGGATCGAGGCTCGTCATCAGACTGAAGGAGCATGGGCATGACGTCGTGCCGGCCTCCCCAGACACCGGCGTCAACACGCTCACCGGCGAGGGGCTGGCCGAGGCACTTCGGGGCGCTTCAGTCGTTATCGATGTCTCGAACTCTCCGTCGTTCGAAGAGAAGGCCGTGATGGACTTCTTCACCACATCCACACGCAACCTCCTCCAATACGCGAGTGCAGCCGGTGTGAAGCATTACGTCGCGCTGTCCGTGGTAGGCACTGAGCGCATTCCCGACAGTCCCTACTTGCGAGCAAAGAACGCTCAGGAAATGCTGATCAAGGGTGGCGGCATCCCCTACTCGATCGTGCACGCGACGCAGTTCTTCGAGTTCATCAAGCGCATCGGCGATGAAGCCAGTGACGGAACAACGGTCCGGCTGCCGCCCGTCTTCGTCCAACCCATGGCGGCCGATGACGTCGTCAAGG
>DATCXH010000350.1:0-5279 GCA_036565925.1 Vicinamibacterales bacterium | reverse complement strand
TCTTGACGATGCGGTCGCCGCCTTCAACCCGACCGAGCGACCCAAAGGGAAGACGATCATCCGCGTTCGTCCGTGAGAGCTACGGGTAATGAGCCGAGCACGTCGGTTGCCATCAGTCTCCTCGAAATGGCACCCGGTCGGGCTGCCTGTTCCCGTACACGGCCACACACCGGGCGCGTGATACTTCTGGGATTGCACGTGCGTGGCGGTGTCAGTAGCGCGACAACCCCGAACACGGCGGCCGCATGTTTCGTGCGCGATTGGACGCGAACAGCGGACAGCGGTTGGCCTTGTTGTGAAGACATTGATCGGGGGAATGAAGTACATTCGAAGCGTTGTCCGACACGGTTGCATCCGAGCTTCGCAAGACCCCGCTGCACGCGCGGCATCGTGCTTCCAACGCGCGAATGGTCCCGTACGCCGGATGGGAGATGCCTGTCGAGTACTCAGGCATCAGCAATGAGCATCTGGCGGTTCGCACGCGTGCGGGCGTGTTCGATGTCAGCCACATGGGCGAGATCGAGGTCGCAGGCAAGAATGCGCTTGCTGCCGTCCAGCTGATCTCGAGCAACGACGCCAATCTGCTGCAGACCGGGCAGGCGCAATACGCCGCGCTCACCACACCAGACGGCACGTTTGTGGACGACATGCTCGTCTATCGCATGGCGCCGAGCCACTTCATGCTGGTCGTCAACGCGGCGAATACGGCCAAGGCTTTCGCCTGGATTAGTGAACAGATCAAGGCCGTCGGGGATGTCGCGGCGATTGATTCGAGCAGTCGCTATGCATTGATCGCCGTACAGGGTCCTGCCGCTCGGGAAGTGCTCCAGCCGTTGACAGGTGTCGAGCTCGCCGAGATCGGCCACTACCGGTTCGGATTCGGCGAAGTGGCAGCCGCCCGAGCGACGATTTCTCGTACGGGCTACACGGGCGAAGACGGATTTGAGATCTTTGTGCCGCCCAACGTGGCCGACCGCGTGTGGCAAGCGGTCCTCGACTCGGGCCGATCGGCGGACGTGATTCCGTGCGGCCTAGGCGCCCGCGACACGTTGCGTCTCGAAGCGGCGATGCGCCTGTATGGCAACGACATCGACGAGACGACCACGGTGCTCGAGGCCGGCCTCGGATGGACGATCTCCTGGAAGAAGGGGAACTTCATCGGCCGCGATCGTCTGTTGGGGCAAAAGGAGCGCGGTACTTCGCGGAAGCTGGCTGGCTTTGAAATGATCGACCGCGCGATCGCGCGTCAGGGCTACACGGTGCTGAGCGGCGGTCGTCAGGTCGGCGTCGTCACGAGCGGAACCCAGACGCCGTACCTGAAAAAGGCAATCGGCATGGCCTACGTGCCCATGGAATTGCACGGCGTGGGAACCGAGATCGACATCGACGTCCGAGGTCGTGTCTCGAAAGCGCGCATCGTCGCGCTACCGTTCTATTCCCGGACAGGGGTCTGACCCGGGGTCAGACCCCTCAGGAGCTGAGATGGCGTACCCGGCTGAGTTGAAATACACCAAGGATCATGAATGGATGCGCGTGTCCGGCGATGTCGCCGAGGTCGGAATCACCGATTACGCGCAAGAGCAGTTGGGTGACGTCGTCTTCGTCGAACTGCCCGACGTCGGCCGTAAGGTGAACGCCGGCGAAGCGTTCGGATCGATCGAGTCGGTCAAGGCGGTCTCTGAGCTTTTCGCGCCGGCGGCGGGTGAGATCGTCGAGGTCAATCCGGCATTGAAGGATCATCCCGAGACCGTCAACAGCAAGCCGCACGAGACATGGATGGTGCGGTTGCGCCTCTCGGATTCGAACGCCACCGGCTCGCTCCTCGACAGCACCGCCTACGAGAAACTGATTTCCGCTTCGTGACCTTGCCTTTGACCTTCGCCTTTTGACCTTCGACCTGTCTGAATGCACACGCTCGATGCGACCGACTGGTTTGCTCCACGACATATCGGACCTTCGCCGGATGAACGCGACCGGATGCTCCAGACGGTCGGCGTTTCGTCACTCGATGCGCTGATCGACGAGGCCATTCCTCAGTCCATCAGGCTGACAACGCCACTCAACCTGCCGCCGCCAGAGAGCGAACATCAATACCTCCGTCGTCTGGTGCATCTGGCACGTCGCAATACGCCCTTCCGTTCCTACATCGGGCTCGGTTATCACGACACCATTACGCCAAGCGTCGTCTTGAGGATGGTGATGGAGAACCCCGGCTGGTACACGCCGTACACACCGTATCAGGCCGAGATCGCTCAAGGTCGCCTCGAGTCGCTGCTCAACTTCCAGACGATGGTGTCGGAGTTGACGGGGATGGAAGTGGCAAATGCTTCGCTGCTCGATGAAGCGACGGCGGCGGCCGAGGCGATGACGCTGCTGCACCGCGTGTCGACGAAGAAGACGAAAGCGGGGGAGCGCAGCCTCTTTCTGGTCAGCGATCGTTGCTATCCGCAGACCATAGAGGTCCTTCGATCGCGCGCTGAGCCACTTGGTATCGATCTGCAGGTCGGCGCAGTCGATCGACTGCCACTCGACGGTCGGGCTTATGGTGCCTTGTTGCAGTATCCGGACGAGGGCGGTCTCTTGCAGGACCTTGCGCCGTTCATCAAGAAGGCGCACGAGAGCGGGGTCCTGGTGGCGGTGGGCGCGGATCTCCTGGCGCTGGCGATCGTCACGCCGCCCGGCGAGATGGGCGCGGACGTCGTCTTCGGAAGCTCGCAACGATTCGGCGTGCCGCTCGGATTCGGCGGCCCGCACGCCGGGTTCTTTGCTGCACGTCAGTCGTTCGTACGGCAGATGCCTGGCCGCATCATCGGTGTGTCGATAGACGCGCATGGCAAGACCGCCTACCGCATGGCGTTGGCCACCCGCGAGCAGCACATTCGTCGTGAAAAGGCGACGTCGAACATCTGCACCGCCCAGGCGCTGCTAGCCAATATGGCCGCGATGTACGGCGTCTATCACGGTCCTGATGGACTGCGGGCTATCGCCTCGCGCGTCCACCTGATGGCGCAGATGCTCGAGGGCGGATTGAAGCTCATGGGAGTCGAGCAACGCAACGCCCACTACTTCGATACGCTGCGTCTTCGCGTGCCGGCTGGTGTGGAAGAGATCCAGCGGCGAGCGCTCGCCTCAGGAATCAACTTCCGCTATCCAGACGAGGGCACGGTCGATATCGCGTTGAATGAAACCGTTACGACCGATGATGTGCTGGACATTCTCGGTGTGTTTGCCTCAGCGCTGAACAAGCCGTCGCCGCATTTGGACCGCTTCGAACTGCCGACAGGAGTTCTAGCATTGCACGGTGCCGAGGACTTGCCGACCCCGCTACGGCGTACGACGGCGTTCATGACCCATCCGGTGTTCAGCACGCACCGATCCGAGTCCGAGATGATGCGCTACATCCGTAGCCTGGAACGGAAGGATCTCGGTCTGGATACGTCGATGATCCCGTTGGGCTCGTGCACGATGAAGCTGAACCCGGCGACCGCGATGCTGCCGATCACGTGGGACCGCTTCAGTCGTATGCATCCTTTCGCGCCAGCGGATCAAGCCGAGGGCTATCTTCAAATGTTCCGCGAGCTCGAATCCGCGCTGTGCGAGATCACGGGCTTTGCGGAAGTGTCGCTGCAGCCAAACTCCGGTGCGCAGGGCGAGTTCACGGGTTTGATGGTGATCCGCGCCTACCATCGCGACCGTGGTGAGACCGGACGCGATGTCGTGCTGATTCCGTCATCAGCGCACGGCACGAATCCGGCGAGCGCGGCGATGGCGGGTATGCGAGTGGTTGTCGTCGCCAGCGCAGCGAATGGTAACGTGGACCTGGCCGACCTGCGCAGGAAGGCGGCCGACAATCGCGACCGCCTGTCGTGCCTCATGATCACGTATCCATCGACACATGGCGTGTTCGAGGACGATATTCGGGAGATCTGCCAAATCGTTCATGATCACGGCGGCCAGGTGTACATGGATGGCGCGAACATGAACGCGCAGGTTGGACTCACCAGCCCGGCGTTGATCGGCGCCGACGTCTGCCATCTGAACTTGCACAAGACCTTCGCGATCCCACACGGCGGCGGCGGCCCCGGCATGGGACCGATCGGCGTCGTCCGGCATCTGGCGCCATATCTGCCGCGTCATCCACTCGCGCCGGTAGGCGGCGAGAAGGGCATTCACAGTGTGTCCGCTGCGCCCTGGGGCAGTGCCAGCATTCTGCTGATCTCCTACGCGTATATCCGCATGCTCGGACCGGAGGGACTGACCGACGCAACGCGATACGCGATTCTCAATGCGAACTACATCAAGGCGCGTCTCGAGAAGCACTATCCGGTCCTGTACACGCGGGCGAACGGCCGCGTCGCCCACGAGTTGATCTTCGACCTCCGTGGGTTCAAGTCGGCGGGCGTCGAGGAGATGGATGTCGCGAAGCGGCTGATCGACTTCGGCTTCCACGCACCGACGGTGTCGTTCCCCGTCGCCGGCACGTTGATGGTGGAGCCGACCGAGAGTGAGGATCAGGCCGAACTCGATCGATTCTGCGACGCGATGATTCACATTCGGGGCGAGATCGAAGCCATCGTTACTGGCACAGCCGATGGCATGGACAACCCATTGAAGCACTCGCCGCATACCGCTGCCGCGGCAACCGCCAGCGAATGGACGCATCGCTACACCCGCGAGCAGGCGGTGTATCCGTTGCCGTGGGTCAAAGAGAGGAAGTTCTGGCCAGCGGTGGGCCGGATCGACAATCCGTACGGCGACAGAAACCTGTTCTGCAGCTGTCCTCCGATTGAGCAATGAGAATCCTCAACGCCGCGCAGATGCGCGATGCCGACCGTCACACCATTGAGGAGATCGGCATTCCCTCACTCGTGCTGATGGAAAACGCCGGCCGCCAGGTGGTGGCGGCGATTGAATCCGCCTTCGAGTCGCAGCTGGATGGCCGCGTGGCGGTGCTGTGCGGCCGTGGCAACAACGGCGGTGACGGCTTCGTCGTCGCACGCACGTTGCTGCAGCGTGGCATCGATACCTCGGTGTTCGTCATTGGCACGGTTGCGGAGATCCGCGGGGATGCACGCACGAACCTCGACATCCTCGGCCGCCTCGGTGTCACGGTCGTCGAGATCAATGACGAACAGACCTGGGAGCTGCACTTTTCCGAGATCGCCCGCTGTTCCTTGATCGTCGACGCGATCTTCGGCACCGGTCTGCGGTCGGCGCTCGCCGGGATGCTCGAGACCGTCATCGCCGACATCAACGCCGCCGACATCCCGATCGTCTCG
>DATCXH010000411.1:0-2283 GCA_036565925.1 Vicinamibacterales bacterium | reverse complement strand
GTAGTGTCCAGCTTCAGCACGAGTGTGGACAAACGTTGCTACCCACTCGGCGGCGCGGCCTTCCATCTGCTCGGCGACGTACGCGACGCGCGGAACTGGGCGGCGACGAACACCGCCTATGTGGAACGTGACTCGCAGGATCACCTGCGTGGGTTCGACGATCACGCGACAACCGTCAAGCTGCCCGACGCCTCAGGACGCGCCATCCAGACGACCCGGCGTGACTTCAGCGAATTGGTTCCGTTGGTTCGCCACCGTTACTCACCGAATCACGCTGACGTGAAAGCATTCTTGAACCGCACACGAGACGTGAGCCTCACGATCGACGCCCCGCTACAGTCCGCGGTCGCGCGCATCCTGGCGACGTATGCGGAGCGTTCGGCCACGGGACATGCGGCGGCAGTCGTTATCAACCCGGACACCGGCGAGTTGCTCGCGGTCGCCAGCTATCCGTTTCCGAGTATCGATGCCGAATCACGACACCGAAACGAGGCGGAGGAGCACGAGGCGCTGATCGATCGCGCGCGATTCGGACTCTATCCGCCGGGATCCACGTTCAAGCTGGTCACCGCGACCGCAGCGCTGCGGCAGAATCCCGCGTTTCGCGACTCCACCTTCATGTGCTCGCTGCAGCCCAACGGCCGCGTCGGCGCACAAGTCGCCGGAACTCTCGTCCGCGACGATGTGCTCGACGAGCATCCGCATGGGCGGATCGACATGCACGAGGGCCTCGTGCATTCCTGCAATGCCTACTTCGCGCAGCTTGCGGTCAGTGTCGGCCCTGCTCCACTGCTCGACACGGCAAACCTTCTGGGGATCTCGGTGGCTCGAGACGACTCGATCGCGCGGCTGAACGCCACGTTGCCGCAGGCAGGCTACGGCCAGGGCGATGTGGTCGCATCGCCGCTTCGGATGGCGCGTGTGGCGGCAGCAATTGCAAGCGGCGGCGTGCTGCGCGACACCCGGGTCGAAAAGATCGACGCGAGCGCTGAGAGAACCGCGAGCGCGCGCGCAGCGACGTCGCATGTGCTGATGCGCCCGGACGCAGCAGCGACGCTCGGCAAATACATGCGCGATGCCGTCGTCACCGGCACTGGCCGCCGTTTGCGTGAGCATCCGTGGCGCATCGCGGGTAAGACCGGCACCGCCGAAGTACACGGTGCTCAGTCGCATGCCTGGTTCGTCGGGTATGCGCCATACGGTCAGGCCGAAAAGCGTGTGGCGTTTGCGGTACTGATTGAGAACGCCGGTTACGGCGGTGCGGCCGCGGCCCCTGCAGCTGGCGAGATCGTCACCGCAGCAGCGCAGAGCGGTCTCGTCAAATAGGTCCTTGGTGCTTGGCCCTTGGGCCTTGGTCCGTCCTTAATCCTCTGGTCCTCAGTTAGTCGGTCGGACGAAAAAGACCAAGCGCCGAGAACCAGGGACGGATCAAGGACCAGCGACGGACCGAGTACCAAGCACTAAGGACCAAGGACTGACAACGCTATGGACATCCTCGCCAAAGCACGACAACTCGAATCGCGCCTCGCGCGCACCGTCGATCGCGCGGCACAGCAGTGGTCGAAGTCAGGTCCACGCGGCCCCCTCGAGATCGTTCACGGCATCCTCGAGGTGATCGAGGAACGCATCGAGCCAGCCGGACGCGGCACGCACGTGTTCCCGTTCAACACGATCAAGGCGACCATCGTCGCCGTCTCGCCAGATGCTCGTGCTCGCCTCTCAGGAGTACTGGACGGACATCCCACGTTGCAGGAGCGCATCAGCACCAGGCTTCGCGCCGCCGGTTGCGACGTGCCTGGCCTCCAGATGCGCGTGTCGTTTGTGGGGCAGGCAGATCCGGCATGGACAACGCCCGAGTTTCACGTGGACTTCAGTCGCGACGCCGTCCAGGATCTGCCGCCATCCACGCCGGCCGTTGTTCATGAGATCACGCTGACGGTGATCAGTGGAAACGCGGAGAAACCTGACTACGCATTGGCGCTCGATCGCATCAACCTCGGACGCTGCGCTGAAGTACGCGACCGACGGAATCGGTTGCTGCGCGCCAATCACGTCGCATTCAGTGACGATGCCGGTCCGATCAACGAGACCGTGTCGCGCGCGCATGCCCACATCGAACGCGCCAGGGACGGCGAATGTCGCTTGTTTGACGATCGGAGCGGCCACGGCACGTCGATCGTGCGGACCGGCAGAACGATCAACGTGCCTTCAGGCTCGAGAGGCGTTCGGCTGCAGTCAGGCGATGAAATCGTGCTCGGTGAAGCACGATTGCGCATCAGCTGA
>DATCXH010001062.1:0-2978 GCA_036565925.1 Vicinamibacterales bacterium | reverse complement strand
GCGCCCGCGAAGCGGGCGCCACATCCCCGGAAGCGCGGGCCATCGATCCCGAGCGCATGCGCGAGCAGCAGCGCACGATGGCTTACCAACTCGCGGAAGCGGTGGTTCGCTAGCTGGCAACTCCCAATTCCCAACTACTCCGCCTTCGACCCCAGACGCCGAGGCGCGCTTCGGCGAGACCTCGCCCCGAGCCTTGTCACACGCGGGCAACGTCCAACCACTCCCAATTTCAATTCCCAACTCCGAACTATTTGGGAGTTGGTTCGAAGGTTATTGGGGATTGGGAGTTGGGCGTTGGCAGTTGAGAGTTGAATCGCTACGGAGTACGCGACGGAGCCGGCGTCGGGACGGTGCCTGCCGGCAACGGCCAGTTGCCATCGTACGGCGGCCAGTTCGGCACGGCGAGCTCCGCGGGCGGATAGAACATCGCCGTGTAGATCGTGCGAATCTTCGCCTCGTCGATGAAGAACCACTCGCTGAACACGTTGCGCGGCGTCGGCGATCCGGGACGCCGGATGAACACGGCAAAGGCGAGCACGACTTGCGCCTCTTCGTCCACGAGCGGAATGCGTTGTGCGACGACCATCGAGCCGTTGAAATTTTGCAAGCCCGAGACGCAGTCATTGTTCGGACCGCCGGGAGGCCCGGGCGGCGGCGTCGCTGGCTGACCTGCAGGCGGCGGCGCCGGTGTGTTCGGCGGCAGGAATCGTCCGGCTGGCGCCGGGGAACCGTTTTCCACGCGTCCACATCCCGCATGAGTCAGCGCGACGGTCCCATCGTGTGACGTGATCGCATCGAAGTAACTGTTGACGATGCGCACGAGCGCCGCGCGATCGGTTCGCTGGTTGGCCGGCACCACTCGCTCAGGCGGTGGATTCTTCGCCAGATACTCGGGGTTGTGGAGATTCGCGGGCGCCCGTCCCGGCTGACGCGGTCCATTGAGTCCGGGATCATCCGCGCGAGCGATATACCACTCTCCCTCAGTGAGCTGCCTGTTCTCGACGCGCACGCGCACTGTGACAATAGCGGTGTTGCCGCCCTCTTCCACTGTGCCGTAGTAAGCGGCTTGGCCAGAGGTCGCGTCGAAGTAGCGACGCTGGACCTTGCCAAGCGCGGTCACCGACTTCCACACGCCGCCACTTCCTGGCCGCACGTTGATCGCGTTCTCGGTCTGCCGGAAGCCGACAACGAGCGGCGCAGCTGCGGGATCGTGTTTGATCACCGCGGTGAGATATTGATCGAGCATCGTCCGCAGACATGCGCGATCGCAGGTTGTCTGCGCGGACGCGCGTCCTGCTCCAACGACAACCATCAACACCGCACCAGCGATCCACCGCGCGTATCGCGCCATCGTTCTCCTCCTCGAGTGCACCGCATCTTAATCCGTTTAGTCCAGCGCTGCGCACACAGTCGCACGGACGATGACACGGTCAGCAGCTCGCGGTCGCGGATCTCCATCGGCCAATCGAATGCGTACGGCAGTGCCGTCGATCCGCCCAACGATTTCGGTGATACCGACCAAATCCACGACCCGGTCGACAGTCATCGAAAACTCGCAGTCGCCACGGCCCAATCGAAGACCGCCCGGTGGCACGCCAATTCGACGCGCGCCGCTCGTGAGCACGGCGTAACCAAGCACCTCAGCAACAGCGGCCACTCGAGGATTCGTGGCGACCGCGTCGGCGGATCCTGACGCCAGAATTTTGCCGTCTACGAGCACGACCAGATCGTCGGCGAGCCGCAGCGCTTCATCGCGGCTGTGGGTCACGAGGATTGTGGTCGCATGAAAGGCATCGACAATCCGGGGCAGTTCATCGATCAGCCGGGCGTAGGCGGGTTCATCGAGACCGGCGAGCGGCTCATCGAGCAGCACGATCGGTGCACGCAGGGTCAATGCTCGTGCGAGGCTCACGCGGCGGCCTTCACCTCCGGACAAGCGATCGGCGCGACGCTCGAGAAGATGCTCAATACCAACGAGCGATGCGGCTTCCTGGATACGCCGTGGCTGCTCCAATCTGTCCACACCGCGGAGCCGCAATCCGAGTTCGAGGTTGCTACGCACGGATTCGCGAAGAAACACATCCTCCTGAAACACATACGCAAGGTCGCGCGGACGCCTCGTCACCACCCCGTCGATCGTCACTCGACCCTCGCTCGGCCGTTCCAGGCCGGCGACGACTCGAAGCAAGGTGGTCTTGCCCGAGCCGTTCGGCCCGAGAATCGCCGTGGTGCGCCCTCCCGCGAGCGTGAGTGCAGGAAGGTCGAGCACGACACGGCCTTCCCGCTTGACGCGGACACTCTCCAGCGTGACGTCGGTCACGGGCGCGATCGCTGCTGAACCACTGTGAGGGTGAGATTAACGACGAAAGACAAGGCCAAGAGCACGAGCCCGAGTACAAGAGCGCGTTCGATCTCGCCACGACTGGTTTCGGTAACGATCGCCGTTGTCAGTACGCGCGTGCTGCGTTCGAGGTTGCCTCCGACAATCATCGAGGCACCCACTTCAGACACGATGGCGCCAAACGCCGCCATGATGGCGACGAGGAGCCCCAACCTTGCCTCTCGTGCGAGGAGCCATAAGGTTCGGACACGTCCGGCGCCGAGCACCGTGAGCAGGTCCGGAAGATGCCGCGAGAGCGATTGGATCGATGCGGCCGTGAATCCGATCACGATCGGTGTGGCAATGAGGAACTGCGCGATTACCATCGCCACCTGTGTGTAGATGAGACCGAGGTCACCAAACGGACCACTCCGCACCAGCAGGACCCAGACGATCAGGCCGACAACGACCGGTGGCATGCCCATGCCCGTGTTGACCATGCCGAGCAGCAGCGTCCGGCCGCGAAAACTGCGCCGGGCGATGACGTATCCGGCAGGCACGCCGACGAGCACCGCCAGCAGGGTCGCCAGACCCGAGACGAGCAGCGTGCGAAGAACGATCGCCGTCATCAGCGCGCGAGCGCGTCCGGGAAGAACAG
>DATCXH010000035.1:0-3099 GCA_036565925.1 Vicinamibacterales bacterium | reverse complement strand
GCTTGATCGCGCGAGAAGCCGCGAGCTTCGTATTCGGTGATGCGTGCCTCGACGTGAAACTGCAGCTCGTCATTCACGTCGGCGTCGATGTCGGGACCCCAGAAACGGAGATAGCGCCGCCATGCTTTCATGCTGCGGCCCTCATCCGAGCGCCGGCGCCGCGCGCATCACACGCGTCATGGCGTGTGAGAACCGAACCCACGCCGCCGCCTCCTTTCGGAGGTGCGCGCGACCGGCCCCAGTCAACGAGTAATACCGGGCGCGACGATTGTTATCGGACAGTCCCCAGTCCGACGTGATATAGCCTTTGTCCTCGAGTCGGCGCAGGGCCGGATAGAGCGACCCTTCCTCGACACGAAGGACGTCTTCGGTCGTCTGCTCGATCCAGCGCGCGATACCGTAGCCATGAGTGGACTCGGCGAGCAACGCCTTGAGAATGAGGACCTGCAGCGTGCCTTGTAAGAGATCGGATGAGCCGATCGGCATTCGCGCTCCCTGTCGCGCCTATGGGAGAGCTAATGCGAACCGCACATGGGCGCAACCAGCGAAGCATGCAGCGCGATTCTGGGCCGTCGTCTTGCTTCAGCAGCAGCCCACCCGTGACGCGACGCACGGACCCACCTACCCCGGGCCTGCGCAAAAGGCCGGTGTGCGTTGCGTGGTCCGGGCACCGAATCGGAGATCGTGGAGCACATTGCCTGCGGCCCCGCCGACGCTATTGGGCGCGCAAGGACGATGCCGGCTTCATCCTCGCGGCACGCAGTGCAGGAGCCAGACTCGCGCCGACCCCAGCGAGCGTCAGAACCGCCGCAACCTGCAGGTACGTTGCGGGCGATCGGGCGGACGCTTCGAACAGAAGTGACTGAAGCAGTGGCGCGCAGACGAACGTGATGACGAGCCCGATAATCAGGCCGATGCCGACGAGCCGCACACCCTGCTTCATCACAAGTGATACAATGTCTCGTCGGCGCGCGCCAATTGCCATTCGGATGGCCATCTCGAACGCCCGCTGCGATACACCATACGCGACAACGCTGTAGATGCCGCACGCGGCCAGAGCCAGTGCAACCACGCCGAAAGCACTGAATATGCTGGCACCCAGTCGCCATGGACGGAGCTCTGGTTCGAGTCGCGATTGGATCGACCACGCGTTGGGGAGCGGTTCGTTCGGGTCGTTCCCGATGAGCGCAGAACGAACCGTCGCAACCGCGGCCGCAGCGTCGCCCGATACGCGAGCGATGACAGCGCGATTCGATGGAACAATCTTCCATTGGCCGAGCGGAACGTAGACGCGTGCGTCTGCCGCAGTGGGTGGCTCAGTGGGCGACTCACGAATGTCTTGAGCGATGCCCACCACGCGCACGCATTGCCCTGTATTTACGGCGAAATAGAGGCAGTTTCCGATTGCGTCGCCTTGTGGCCAGAGCGAACGCGCGAGCGAACGCGCGACGATGACGACGCGGTTTTCGAGCGCGCGATCGTCGTCCCCGTTGAAGGCACGGCCCTCGAGAATTCGAGTGCCGATCACCGAGAAGTAGCTGCTCGAGACCGCGCTCACGAACGGACGAATCTGTGGCGTGAGGCCAGCTTCATTTGCGACCGGCGTCCGCGTATACCACATGAACGGCAGCCCCTGCGACACAGCGACCCGCTCGATACCCGGTATGGTCGCAAGCCGAACGGCGTATTCATCGAGCCGCTGCGCACCCCCATCCGGTGCGTGAGCGACCCAGCCCGCCTCAGGTGACGCAACCACCAGGTGCTCGACGTTCATTCCAACCGGGGTCGCGCGCACGTTCATGAGGCTGCGCCCGAAGAGCACGGCACCGACCGCGAGTACGGTCGAGAGCGTCGCCTGGAGGACGACCAGTATAGAGATCGCTCGAGCGCCGGGAGTGCGTCGGATTGCGGCGGCAGGAGCGGCGATCAATCCCGGACTGATGCCGTCGGCCACTGGAACGATGGCCGCGGTTCCTGCCACGGCTCCCGCTATCAAACTGGCGATCGCAACGTACGCGACGATGCGATAGTCGATGATCGGCGTATCCCAGGCGAAGTCTTGAAGAAGTAGTCCGCGCATCATCGAGCTTCCAATGATCGTGACGCCAACAGCAATGCAGCCGCCCGCCAGCGCGAGGCAGATGCTCTCGAGAATGACATGCGATGCAAGCCGTGCTCGCGACATGCCAAGCGCCAGACGTGTCGCGATCTCTGACCGGCGGCGAAACGCGCGCGCGAGCATCAGCGTTGTTGCATTGGCACACGCCGCCACGACCAGCACCAGCGAGATGGCGCCGAGAAGGACTGCGATCCGTGCCTCGGGCGACAGATGATCGCGCCGCGCCGGAAGCACTGAATGCACTTCCATGCCACCAGAGTCGTGCCCGACGCCGATCGAGAGTTGATGTTCGCGGTGGAACTGTGTGACGGCAGCCGCAAACTGCTCCGCTGTCATGCCGGACGACAGGCGCGCGACTGGCTGCAGCCAGCTCACTTCGGTCGTCTTCCAACGGCCGCCGAGAAACGTCAATGACGAGGCGAGCGGGAGGGGAAGCCAGAGGTCGCGCGGTCGCTGATCGGGGCCGTTGAAACCTCGTTCGGCGATGCCGACGATCTGCACGCGTTCGGTTCCGACACGGACGACGTGCCCGAGCACGCCAATATCGCCACCGAACGTCCGCTGCCAGAACCCGTAGCTCAGCACCGCGACGTTCATCGGATTGACTGCGTCGGCGTCCGCGATCGAGATCAATCGGCCATGCGACGGCCGAACACCGAGCGTAGGAAAGTACTGTCCATCGACGAATGAGGCATTGACCGAAGTAGCGATCGCGCCGTCCCCGAACGGCAGAGCCCATGGTTCCGTTTCGGCTGCTAGCCGTGCAGCCTCATGCACACCTTCGCGCAACGCCAGCGCCTCGGGATACGAGATGGCGGCGTGCGTTGCGGGGCGAACTGTATAGATCTGTTCCGGCTGCCGGATCCCTGGCGGCGGCCGAAAGAGAAGATGGTCGATGACATTGAACATCGTTCCGGTGGCGCCGATACCGAGCGCGAAGGCGAGCGCAGTGCCGATGGCGAAGCTCGGTGACCGGCGAA
>DATCXH010000328.1:0-5187 GCA_036565925.1 Vicinamibacterales bacterium | reverse complement strand
CGCCTCTACGTGCGTAATGAAGACCCGCCGCTACGCGCGCATGCTGGGCCGCAGCCCCGGGCCGCCTTTGTCGTCGTCCGGTGACGGCTCCTTGCGCTGTGCGATCGGATCCTCTGGCTCGTTGGACTTGCGCGCGCGCCGATCCTTCACGAAGAGGAACACCGCTGCGACAACGCCGACGAGAGCGACGAACAGCGGAAAGAATTCGAAGAAGAGCACGTCGTTCAGTCGAGCGTGAACGCGATGTAACTGAGAAACCCGAGACGCTCGATTTGCAGGACCACGGCATCCCCCGATTTCTTGCCCTCGAGTGCGCCTCGCAGCGCCTCGAGCGTCATGATCCATCGGCCGTTGACCGCGTGAATCACGTCGCCGGGGACGAGGCCCCCGCTGTCGGAGTCGAACGTGCCGGCGGTCGCGGAGACCACGACCACACCTGATTTCGCGCGCAACATCGGCATCAGCGCTGCGACCTCGGGCCCAAGGGTCACACCGAGAATCCCGAGACGTTGGACGACGTTCTGCCGCGGATCGGCAAGCCCGGTAATCCGGGCCAGCGGATCGTTACGTTCGGCAACCGAGACGTTCAGAGACTTGACCTGTTCGTCACGCAGTACCTCGAGCCGGACGACGTCGCCGACCGCCTTGCGATACAACGTGACGTTGAACTGACGTCCGTTCTCGATCGGCTTGCCATCGACCGACAGCACCAGATCGCCCACGGCCAGTCCAGCGCGATTACCGGGTCCATTCGGCACGACATCGGCGATCACGGCGCCATAGTCACGCGAGAGACCGAGACCCGCTGCCAGCACAGGCGTTACCGTCTGCGCCCGCACCCCAATCTCGCCGCGTCGTACGCGCCCGACCCGCTTGATTTGCTCGAACACCGTCTTGACGATGTTGCTGGGTGCGGCGAAGCCAAGCCCGCTGTTCGTGCCCGACGTCGAGACGATCAGCGTGTTGACGCCGACCAGTTGGCCCTTCGCATCCACGAGTGGACCGCCGCTGTTACCGGGATTGATTGACGCGTCGGTCTGAATGTAGACCATCGGCGATTCGGGCTCGAGTTGCCGCGCCACGGCGCTGACGATGCCGAGCGACACCGAGTTCTGCAGGCCCATCGGACTGCCGAACGCGAGCACGACCTGTCCCGCCTTGAGGCTGTCTGAATCGCCGAATGGCAGGGCGCGCAAACCGCTCGCGTCGATTTTCAGCACCGCGATATCGGTCTCCTCGTCGAAGCCGACGAGCCGCGCCGAGACGATCCGGCTGCGGCGAGCGAGGAGCGACTGCCCGGCCGGCGATACCGGGACTTCGACACGGATCCGCGACGCACCGCGCACAACGTGCGCGTTGGTGATCACGAATCCTTCGGAGTCCACGACAACGCCGGAACCACTGGCACGAACCGGAGTGACCAGATCGGTCTGGCCCACCACGACACCTTCACTCGTCGCGAGCCCGGACGTGAAGATCTGGACGACGGATGGATCGACGGTGCGGACCAGCGATTCGATCGTGCCGTCGAGATCCGTGAGCACCGGCGGCGCCGCAGTCTGCGGGCGGGCTTGCGCCAGCGCCGACGGGCACCACAGGGCAAGGGCGAGGGCACCGGCACAAACCCCCAAGTGATATCTGGTCATGGCGACCCACGCATCATACAGAACACGATCACGCGGATCAGTAATGTCGCCGCTCTTCATGCGCACGGCCGAGGGCAAACGTCGAGCCCACGCCGGTCGAGCGCGACACAACCACTTTCTTCGGATTCTGCCTGCCGATGCGGACAACCCCGGCTCTCCACCCCCGGTCCGATGCGCGGCAACAGTCCGGATCCATACAGGGTCCGCGGGTCACCCTGGCGCTCGCCGAACTCTCGTGTCTGGTCTCCCGTCCACAATTCCTATAGTGATTTCGAGCGTCTTCGCCAATCCCGACCCACTGCCGCCGGTTGAAACGGAATCCGCAGTAGCCGCCCCTGCCGCGCCGAAGCCTGGGGCGAAGGCGGGTGATACCATGATCGAGTTCTACTCGCATCGAGGGGTTCTAGCGCGTCAGCGACGCGCATGCCCAGGTCCCCGACTGTTCTGATGACCTCATCCCAGACTCGGACCGACCCGGCAGTCATCATCGCGATGATCTGTTCGGCGGCCGTCAGCGCTCAATTCATCGCGGGCAAGGCCACGCGAGATGCGCTGTACCTCGCGAACCTCGACGTCACGACGCTGCCGGCGATCGTGATCGGGACCGCGGTGGTATCGATCTTTCTGGTGATGGCGAGTTCGCGTGTGCTGCAGAAGGTGTCGCCGTCGGTGTTCGTGCCGATCGCGTTCACGCTCAGCGGCCTGTTGCTGTTCGCCTCGTGGGTGCTGACGTTTTCGATGCCCGTGCTGGCGGCGAGGCTGGTCTACCTGCAGATCTCGGGGCTTGGGCCCATGCTCGGGTCGAGCTTCTGGCTAATCGCGACCGAGCGGTTCGACCCGCACACCGCGCGACATCACTTCGGCCGCATCGCCGGCGTCGGGACGCTCGCTGGCCTTGGCGGTGCGCTCGTGGCCGAACGCGCAGCGGTCATGGTCGGCGTGACCGCCATGCTGCCGTTGCTGGCGATCGTGAATCTCTTCTGCGCCTGGCAGATCCGTCGGCTCGCGCTATCGACGCCGCCCTCGACGCATGCCACGCTCGACACAGCGCCGCCGGATCTGGCGGCGACGTCGCCGCAATCTGGTCTCCACGTGCTCGCACAGGCGCCGTATCTACGCAATCTCGCCGCGCTCGTGTTGCTCGGGACGATCGGCGCCGCATTGGCCGACTACATTTTCAAGGCCCAGGCGGTCGAGACGTTCGGCCGCGGCGACAGCCTGCTCCGCTTCTTCGCCCTCTATTACGCCGGTGTGAGTCTGTTGTCATTCCTGGTCCAGACCACGTCGAGCGCGCTGGCCCTCGAGCGGTTGGGCCTCGGCCTCACTGCCAGCACGCCATCGATCGCACTGGCCGTTAGTGGCCTGCTTGGACTCGCGTTTCCCGGCCTGGCCGGCGCGCTCCTCGCGCGCACCGGCGAATCGGTCTTCCGCGGTTCGCTGTTCCGTACCGGCTACGAGATCTTCTATACGCCGATTCCGGCCGAGGAGAAACGCGCCGCCAAGTCGATCATCGATGTCGGCTTCGATCGGCTCGGCGATGCGGTCGGCGGTGGCGTGGTCCGAGTGCTGATCCTGCTCCCGGTCGCGCAACAATACGGCGCGATCCTGCTCGCGGCAGTCGCCTGTTCCGCGGTCGCGATCGTCGTCGCCAGACGACTCAGTACCGGGTACATCCAGACGCTCGAGCGCAGCCTGCTCGATCGCGCCGTCGAGCTCGAGCTGTCGGATGTCGAGGACATCACAACGCGAACGGCGGTGATCAAGACGCTGCGCACGCCATTCACCGCCGGCCTCACACGCGACCGCACGATGGTGACGACCTCGCTCACGGGAGCAGTGACCTCAGAGCACCCGGCACCGGTCGGCGATCCCGAAGTGATGGAGATCATGGCGCTGAAGTCGCGAAATCGCGACCGCGTCCTGAGCGTGCTCCGAGATCAGGAAGGATTGCCGGCGACGCTGGTGCCACACGTGATCCCGCTGCTCGCCTGGGATCCGGTCGCCGAAGACGCGGTGAAGGCGCTGCGCAAGATCGCGGAAGAGCGCGTCGGTGAGTTGATCGACGCGCTGCTCGATCCCAACCAACCATTCGCCGTTCGGCGTCGGCTGGCACGGGTCTTCTCCATTTGTGTGTCGCAGCGCGCCGTCGATGGCCTGCTGCTCGGCCTCGAGGATCTGCGCTTCGAGGTACGGTTCCAATGCGGGCGATCGCTGTCGGCAATCCTCGAGAAGAATCCACGCGTGCGGATCGATCGCGAGCGGGTGTTCGACGTGGTACGCAAGGAAGTCGCGGTCGGCCGTCCGGTGTGGCAGAGCCATCGCCTGCTCGACAGCATCGATCCCGAGCAGCGATCGTTCGTCGACGAGTTTCTCAAGGACCGCGCGGGTCAGAGCCTCGCGCACGTGTTCACGCTGCTGTCGCTCGTCCTACCAACCGCACCGCTCCAGATTGCGTATCGCGGTCTCCACACCGATGATCCGAAGCTGCGCGGCACGGCGCTCGAATATCTTGAAGGTGTGCTGCCGCAGGACCTGAGTCAGCGTTTGTGGCCGTTCCTCGGCCGGGAACAGCAGGCGCCGCGCGACGTCCGTGCGCGCGATCAAATCCTTGCCGACCTGTTGCGATCGAATGAATCGATCATGTTGAATCTTGAAGAGCTGCGCAAACGCGTCGACAAGGGTGCCTGACGATGCACGTTGCCAAATGCAAACCGCAAAATGCAGGGGTTGGCATTCTCGGTTGCATTTTGAATTTTGCATTGTGAATTACCCCTCATGAGTCCCTCTCCCGATTCCCGCCGTATTGCACCACACGCCACACCGGCCTCTTCGATCGGCGATTCAGGTCGCACGACGCGTCTGCCCACCGAACTGCTGTCGGAGCAGGCGCAACGTCTGGTCGTGTTCAGTACGGTGGCGCTGGTGCTCTGGACCATCGCGCTGATGCTGGATTCGTTCGTCATGCCGTGGCTGTGGGCCGGCTGGGTCCGCAACTGGCGGGCGATCACTCTGCAATTGTGCGGGGTCACCGGTTCGGCGGTCATGTATTGGTACGTGCGGAGCGCCACCACAAGCATCGAGAGCAAGAGCAACGCGGGCATCGCGATGATGCTGATGCACGGCGCGGGGATCGCGGCGTTCAACGCATGGGCAGTGCCGCCGGCCGGCACCGACATCATGCGCATCTCGTGGATCTGTCTGCTGATCCTGATCTTCGCGATGATTGCTCCGAGCACGCCGCGTCGCATGTTCATCGCCTCGCTCATCGTCGCCTCGTTCGATCCGATCGCGTATGCGATTGCCTGGATGCTGGGCGGCAAGGCGCTGAACCCCGCCTACGTGTTCATCATCACCTGGCCGACGTATGCGTGCGCCTTTGTGGCCGTCGTGCCTGCGCGCGTGTTGCAGCGGCTCGGGCGACGTCTGCGCGAGGCGCAGGAACTCGGCAGCTATCACCTGATCGAACGGCTCGGCACCGGTGGCATGGGCGAAGTGTGGCGGGCCGAGCACCGCCTGTTGGCACGCGACGCCGCGATCAAGC
>DATCXH010000595.1:0-2856 GCA_036565925.1 Vicinamibacterales bacterium | reverse complement strand
GTGGACGTCGCGCCAACGCTGCTCTATTTTCTCGGCCTTCCCGTTGCCCGCGATATGGACGGGTATGTCCGGACCGATCTGTTTACTCGGGCGTTCAACGAACAGCGGACGATCACGTTTATACCGTCTTACAGGGTTCCGTAGGTTCCGGAGGTTCCAGTGGTTCCGAACCGCACCTCCTGAACCCTCGGAACCACCTGAACCCTCGGAACCGATATAATAGGTTCGTCTCTTTAATGGCGGTCCCGAGAGGCCGCGAAGAGGTGTTCAATGCCTGCACATTCGTCCCCTGACAATCGAACCACGAGGTCCGCATGCCCGTTGTGATGGACGCGGATCGAATCGGCCGTACGCTCGCGCGCATCGCGCATGAGATCGTCGAGCGCAACAAAGGCGTTGACGATCTTGCGCTCGTCGGCGTGCGCACGCGCGGCGTGCACATTGCCAAGCGTCTGGCGCGCGCAATCAAAGAGATCACCGGTCACGATGTGCCGACCGGCGCGCTCGACATCACGCTGTATCGCGACGACCTCATGCGCCACGCGGTTGGACCGCAGCCGCAGGTGCGCCGCACCGAGATTCAGTTCTCGATCGACGACCGCAAGATCCTGCTTGTGGACGACGTGCTCTATACGGGCCGGACGACGCGAGCCGCGCTGGATGCGCTGATCGATTACGGCCGCCCGAAAGGCATCCAGCTCATCGTGCTCGTGGACCGCGGCCACCGCGAGCTGCCAATCAAAGCCGACTACGTGGGCAAGAATCTGCCGACGTCGTCCGAGGAAAGCGTGCAGGTGCGTTTGCTGGAGGTCGATGGTCAGGACGAAGTGGTCCTGGAGGGAGGTGGGGCATGACGACGGCAAGCACAGATATCGCGGCGCGCGAGCGCGCCGAACGGAAACCCGCTGTCACGGCATTGCGCCACAAGGACCTGCTCGGCATCGTCGATCTCACGGCGGACGAGATTGCGCTCATTCTCGATACGGCCGAAGCGATGAAGGAAGTCGGCACGCGGCCGATCAAGAAAGTCCCGGCGCTTCGCGGCAAGACGGTCGTCAATTTGTTCTTCGAGCCGAGCACGCGTACGCGGACATCGTTCGAGATCGCCGAAAAGCGCCTCAGCGCCGACACGCTCAACATCGCGATCGGCACGTCGAGCGTCGTGAAAGGCGAGACGCTGGCAGATACGGCGCTCAACATCGAAGCGATGTCGCCGGACATGATCGTGCTGCGTCATTCCTCGTCCGGGGCGTGTCACCTGCTCTCACGCATTTGCCGGTCGGCCATCATCAATGCCGGCGACGGCATGCACGAGCATCCCACGCAGGCGCTGCTCGACGCCTTCACGATTCGCGAGCGCAAGAAGCAATTGAAAGGGTTGAAGGTTGCCATCATCGGCGACCTGCTGCACAGTCGCGTGTTGCGATCGAACATTCAGCTCCTCACCAAGATGGGCGCCGAGGTGTGTGTGTGTGGACCGCCGACGCTGATTCCTACTGACATCAGGAAGTTCGGCGTCATCGCGACGAGCAACGTGGACGAGGCGGTCACTGACGCCGACGTCGTGATGCTCCTCCGGATTCAACTCGAACGTATGGAAGGCGCGTACTTCCCGTCGCTGCGGGAGTACTTCCGCGTCTTCGGAATGACTGAGGCGCGGCTCCGACAGGCCAAGCCCGACGTGATGATCATGCACCCGGGTCCGATGAACCGTGGGGTGGAGATTGCCTCCGAAGTCGCTGACGGTCCGTATTCCGTCATCCTCGACCAAGTGGCCAACGGTGTCGCGGTGCGGATGTCGGTGCTGTATCTGCTGGCGGGCGGGGCGGAACATGAAGAAGCTGCTTAAGGGCGGGAGGGTGATCGATCCTGCCAACGGGATCGACGGCGTGCACGATGTGCTGATCGACGGCGATCGCATCGCACGGATTGGTCGCGACTTGCCGGTCAACGGTGCCACGGTCGTCGAGATTCCCTCAGGACTCGTGGTGTGTCCGGGTTTCATCGACATGCACGTGCACCTGCGTGAGCCGGGTCAGGAGCACAAGGAAACGGTGGCGACCGGTACGGCATCAGCGGTGGCTGGAGGATTCACCGCCGTCGCATGCATGCCGAACACCTCGCCGGTTAACGACAACGCGAACGTCACGTCACTGATCCTGGCCAAGGCGGCTGAAGCGGGCCAGGCACGCGTGTATCCGATTGGCGCAGTGTCAAAAGGCTCGAAGGGCGAACTGCTGGCCGACATCGCCGAACTGAAGGAAGCCGGCTGCGTGGCGATCACCGACGATGGGCATCCCGTGGCGACGGCGCTGCTGCTGCGACGCGCGCTCGAATACGCCGGGATGTTCGGGATGCCGGTGATCGAGCACTGCGAAGACCAGAGCCTCAAGGGCGACGGCGTCGCGCATGAAGGCTTTCATGCCGCGTCGCTCGGCCTGCGTGGGATTCCCGGCGCAGCGGAAGCGCTTGGAGCCGAGCGGGGCATCCTGCTCTCGGAACTGACCGGATCGGCTTTCCACGTCGCGCACATGAGCGCGCGCGCCTCGCTGCGAGCCGTGCGAAAGGGCAAGGAGAACGGCGTGCGTGTGACCTGCGAAGTGGCGCCGCATCACTTTACGCTCACCGACGAGGCACTCGCGTCGCCGATTCCTTACGACACCAACACAAAGATGAACCCGCCGCTGCGCGAGGTGGCCGACCGCGATGCGATGCTGGCTGGCATCGCCGACGGCACCGTCGACGTGATCGCCACCGATCACGCGCCGCATCATTACGATGAGAAGAACGTCGAATTCGACCGGGCGCCGTTCGGCATCGTCGGTCTCGAGACGGCGATCTCGCTCTCGCTCGATC
>DATCXH010001012.1:0-2069 GCA_036565925.1 Vicinamibacterales bacterium | reverse complement strand
AGGTTGGGACCACATTCGCCGTTCAAAGCGGGGTTGGTCAGGTCGCACTCGGGGACGAAGTTGTTGTTGCTGTCGGTCCACGCACGATTGGTGGACGTCGCGACTGTGTTGGCCGGGTTGTTGGCACGTGCAAACGCAATCGACTCCTGCTGCACGCCACGGCTGGCACTCCCCTTCAGCGCCGTCCTGCCGTTGCCAAACAGGTCGTAGGCGACCGACACGCGCGGATTGATGTCCTTCCAGTTCGGCACGTCCTCGACGGCATCGAAGAACACGTTGCGGTTGGGCAGCCAGCGATGCGGTCCGAGCGTGAACGGCTCGGTCGAGGTGTTGAGGAAGTCAAGACGTACACCTCCACTCACCGTCATGCGATCGACCGTCCAGCGATCCTGAACGAAGATCCCCATGTTGTAGTTCAGATTGTCCTGCCAGCCCGTCGCCGGCGCGTTGAGGTTCACAAACGCCGGCGTGAGCGAGCCATCCGCATTCTGGTTGACCGTGTACCAGATGCCGCCGGTCGAGTCGTTGTTGTCCCCGCGCCAGAAGTGGCCGCGCTGAATTTCAAAGCCGATCTTCGCGTTGTGCGACCCGGTCACGTAGCTGGACGAGGCGTTGATGGTCTGGCTCGGCAAACGATCGTCGAAGTCGAACCCCGTCGGCGCACGGTAAGTGAATCCGGTCGTCTGGTTGACGATGGCAATACAGCGAGGCGCGAGGCTGCCCTGTTCGGGGCAGACTCCGACCTGATCGGGATCGAGCAGGATGGTGTCCGGGCTGGCCCCGGCCATCAGGCCCGCTTCGAAGAGCAACCGGTTCGTCGCCGTGTAGGTCCACTTCGTCGTCGAGAGCTGCGTGTGCCACGTCGTGATGCGCGAGGCCTCGGGCGACTGGTTGAAGATCTGCAACAGCCAGTGCGGGTCCACCTTGTATTGATAGGCGTACCAACCAGAGATCTTCTGCTTCTCGGACAGCGCCACTGTCACGCGGCCGTTGTTGTCGTACGTGTACGTGCCGGCGAACCCCTGACGCGCCGTATCGTTGACGCGATTGATCGCAGTGGCGTCGGTCGAGTAGAAGCGGCCGGCGAGAAAGTACTCGTTGGTGAAGTAGCGAGACGTGAAGTAGAACCACGCCCGGTCCTGCTTGATCGGTCCGCCGACCGCGCCATTGAGGTCATAGAGCTTCTTCAGCGTCGAAGACGCACCGGCGAGGCCGCGTGCTTGAAGATCCGGGGTCACGTTGTCGCCCTGCAGACTCGGGCCCGACCCGTTGGCGAGCAGCGTACCGCTGAAGCGGTTGCCACCAGACTTCGGGATGGCGTTCATGATCACGCCGTTGGTACCGGTCTCGGCCATCTGGCCCGACAGCTGGACGTCCACCTGATCGAAGAGCAGCGGCGACAGGCTCATGTTCGTCAGGTTCGAGCTGAGATACATGTTGCCGATGCGAAGGCCGTCGATCATCGATACGCCGTCGCCCGGCCGGCTGCCGTGCGCTTCGACCTGCGCGCCGGTCTGATCGCCGAGCACCCCGCCGACGTCGGTGTTGCCGGCGCGGATGGCTGGCACGAGCGCCGCCATCTGAATCCACGAACCGCCCGACGGCAGCTCCTTGAACGCCTGGTCGGTCATCGTCCGCGTTTGCGCCGAGGACTGGATGTCGACGATCGGGCTCTCGCCGGTGACGGTGATCGTTTCCTGGACCGCACCCACTCGCAGCTCACCGTCGACGTTCGAGGTGAAGTTGGTGCGCACCTCGAGGCCCTCGCGCTTCACTGTGCTGAAGCCAGTGAGGCTGAAGGTGATCGTGTAGGTGCCAGGTGGCAGATTGACGATCTGATACTGCCCCGAGCCGTCGGTCACGGCTGTTCTGACTTTTTCGATCAACGCCGGGCTCGCTGCTTCTACGGTCACACCCGGCAGGACGCCGCCCGAGGCGTCTTTCACCGTACCCGCTACGGTGCCGAGTACCTGTGCCGCGCTGACACACGGCACAACGATGATTCCCAAGGCCAGAAGCAGGGCTGGTGCGTACTGTCGCAAAGCTCTCCGCATCACTTTCCCTCCGGG
>DATCXH010000415.1:0-3506 GCA_036565925.1 Vicinamibacterales bacterium | reverse complement strand
ATCGGCGCGATCGTGCCGCGGGTAGAAGGTGAGGAACTCGCGATACTCGTTCGCAGCGAGCACCAATGACTCCGCCGACTTCTCGCCGAGGAAGCTGTCTCCGACACCAAGCTTCGCATCAGGCCGCACAGGACTTTGCGGATAGTTGTCCACGACCTGGCGGAAGTACTCGCGGGCATTCATCCATTTGCCCTCTTTGAGGGCCTCATTGCCGCGGTCGAATAAGTACCGATCGGGGTTGGCGGTATTGGCGGGAATGCCGGACTTCTTGCCGCCGCAAGCGGCGGCGGAGAGAACCAGCGTCAGCACAAGCGCGGCCGACCACAAGCGGGTCAGTGCGCGGGTCATCGTGTCAGTCATGCAATCGCTTCAAACCGTCCTGCTCAGGGGCGGTACAGCCCCCGCCGAGCTGTAGCCCACGCTTTTCAACGAACACGCTGGGGACCCCAGCGAACAGGCTGGGGACCCCAGCGAACAGGCTGGGGACCCCCAGCCAACAGGCTGGGGACCCCCAGCCCATTTATTGTATAGACGTTACACCCGCGACTGGCAGCCGGCTCGTCAGATAAGGATCTGGAGCACTCGGCTCGGCAGCCTGCGCGGCCGGCCGTCAGGCCCGAGCGCGGCGTGAATCGTGTGGCCGGTGGCCGAGAGCGTGTCGCCGACCTTCCATGCCTCATAGTCGAACCGGATTCGCACCGGCGTCAGCAGCGTTGCCATCGTCCGGATTTCAATCTCATCGTCATACCGGGCCGGCTGGCGATACTCGCAATGCGCTTCGATCACCGGCAGCGCGAACCCGTCCGCTTCCATGTCCCGGTAACTCCATCCGCCATCGCGCAGCCACTCCGTCCGCGCGACCTCGAACCAGACCAGGTAATTCGCGTAGTAGGCCACGCCCATTTGATCCGTGTCGGCATAGCGCACACGCACGCAGGTTCTACGTGCAGCTTGTCCCGCTGACTTGCCCGCCGTCGCGCGCGCCTTATCCACCCTACGTCCTGTTCGCGGCGGCGCGCAGGGCGCGCGTCGCACCTTCGGGATCGGATGCACCGAAGATCGAGTGTCCGGCTACAAGGATGCTGGCGCCGGCGGCGACGACAGCGGCCACATTGTCGAGACTTATGCCGCCATCGATTTCGATCGGCGCCGATGAACCGGCTGCGTTCAAAACCGCTCGCACGCGGTGCAGCTTCTTCAGCGTGTTAGGAATGAATGACTGACCGCCGAAGCCCGGGTTTACCGACATCACGAGGACAAAATCCACATCGGGGGCAATGTCTTCGAGCATCGCGGCCGGCGTGGACGGGTTCAGGACGACACCCGCTTTTGCGCCGAGCTTCTTGATGTGGGTGACCGATCGCTGAAGATGCGGGACGGCCTCGACATGCACCGATACCATGCTCGCGCCGGCGGCGATGAACTCCTCGACGTAGCGATCCGGCTCCTCGATCATGAGGTGAACGTCGAGTGGTCGAGTCGCGATACGCTTGATGGCCCGCACGACCGGCGGACCGATGGTGATGTTTGGGACGAAGTGCCCATCCATCACATCCACGTGAATCAGATCGGCACCGCCTCGCTCGGCGGCGGCAATATCACGGCCGAGCGCTGCAAAATCGGCAGACAGGATCGACGGCGCGACCTGCACGGTTGCCTGTTTGGTCGCACTCACGAGTCGGCCCTCATCGGCTCACCTCCAGGGAGATCGCATCGGCCTCGCCCACCTTGTATCCGCCTTTCGGCTGCTGAGTCACGATCGTGCCCGGGGGAATCCCGTTTGCCGCTTGAGTCCCAACGATCGTCACCCGGAAGCCGTGGCTCCGCATGGCCTCGGCTGCGCGTTCGCCATCCATGCCGATCAAATCCGGCATCACGAAGGTCGTCGCCTGCTCGCCGCGATTCACCAGCATCGAGACTTCTGGTGCGCTCGACGCCGGCGGCGGGTTCTGCGCCACGACGGTATCAGTCGGATAGTCTGGCGACCGAATCTCCGAGAGCGTGCCGATCTGAATGCCGTCCTGATCGAGACGAATTCGAGCGGTGCGTTCGGTCTGACCGATCAAGGCGGGGATCGTGATCACTCGAGGTCCTGAGCTGACCCACACGCGAATCGTACGCTGACGTCGCGCGCTCGCGCCGGCGCCCGGATCCTGCTGCATGACTCGGCCAAGTGGAACTTTGGGATCGACACGTCGGTTCTCATCGACGCGCAAGCCAAGTCCGAGCGTCGCGAGCTTCTCGGTCGCCTCGTTGACGGTGAGGCCGGTGAGTGCCGGTACCTCGACGACTCTCGAGCGCAGCGCGACGCGCATGGAGATGCCGAAAGAGATGAGGAAGGTCGCGCCGAGCAGGCCGACGATGAGGAAGAACTTGCCGACGTTCCAGACTCGTGTGCCGAGTCGCATCTGATGAAGTGATCGTACCACGACTGGCCTAGTGGTTTCGCCGGACCATCGCCGTCGCGAAGAAGGCCTCGAGACGATGTGAGAACGGCAGCGTCCGCAGCGCGCCGTGGTCGTCCAGCAGCGGCTGCAGTGGTTCCGGTGATTCGCTTCGCAGATCCAATCGATCGAATGGCATCCGCTCGAGGAAGGCCTTGACTACGTCCTCGTTTTCCTCTGGCTCGCTCGAGCATGTCGCGTAGACCAGGCGGCCTCCAGGTTTCACGACAGCGGCGGCACGTATCAGGAGATCCAACTGGTGCTCGGCGAGATGCGGCAGCTCGCCCTCGGTCCGACGCCATCGGATGTCCGGATCGCGACGGATCGTGCCGAGACCTGAGCACGGCGCATCGACGAGCACGCGATCGAACGTGGGGTCAAAGGGCAATGGTCCATGTGCCGGCACATGGACGACGTGCACGTGACTGGCGCGGCTTCGGGCGACGGTGGCGTGTAGAAGATTGAGGCGTCCCGCTCGCACATCACACGCGATGAGCGTGCCCGAATCGTGCATGGCTGCAGCCATCGCGACGGTCTTGCCTCCGGGGGATGCGCAGAGATCGAGGATCCGTTCGCCAGGGCGAGCGTCCATGACAAGCGGCACGAGTTGCGACGCTTCATCCTGGACAAAAAACGATTCGTCTTCCGCGGTGCGCAGCGGATTGCCTGACGTGACCACGAGACCGTCCGGCGCATAGCGTGTGGACGTTGTGTCAACGTCGTGCTGCGAGAGCCGTTGCTGCAATTGCTCTCGCGTGATCCGGAGTGTGTTGGCTCGAAGCGTCAGCGGGGCAGCCTCGTTGTTGAATTGCACCCACTCTTCGACCTGTTCGAAACGATAACGAGTGAGCCACCGCTCGATGAGCCATGCCGGATGCGAGAACGTGATGCCAAGATAGGCGAGCGATGCGTCGCGATCGGCGGGGTCATGCGGACGCGGCGGCAGCGGCAGCTTGTGGCGTTGACGCAGCATCGAGCGCAACACAGCGTTCACAAATCCCGAAGCACTCGACTTGCGCGCCGCCCGCGTCAGGCTCACGGCATCGTCGACGACGGCGGCGG
>DATCXH010000527.1:0-3469 GCA_036565925.1 Vicinamibacterales bacterium | reverse complement strand
CCAGGAACCGTGTGCCGTCGGTGCGCGAGACCGCGTCGTACGCGCGTTTCAATGTGATCATCGCTCGCCTCCGTCCTCTCAGCGAACCACGTTGACGTTTCGCGACTGGCGTCGCGCCTCGGCTGCGATTGGCGTTGGTTTTCCTTGCGTCCTTTTTCCGTCAAGCTAGGCCGCGGTAATCCGGACTCGCAAGTCTTGCTCCATCTCACCAAACTGCACGCGTCGTATGTTGGCTCCACGCGCTGCATGAAGATGCAGAAGGGAACAAGTCTCGGCACCACGCGGGCAGCGGTGCGCGATGAGTCGATACGCCGAACAGCCGTGATGACCTCGAGATGCTCGGCCTGTGTGCCATGAGAGAAATTCAATCGCGCGACGTCCATCCCCGCTCGAATCAGTTGCTCCAGGCTTTCGGGAGACCGAGATGCGGGTCCGATGGTGCACACGATTTTCGTTCTGCGCATGGGGTTGATCCTCCTCGGCCGGCAACGTGATCGTGGCCAAGGGTGAAGTAGAACGGGGAATGGCGAGATTGCAGCCCCCTCCGATCAACCACCGATGTCCATCCAAGGCGCCTGCGCTTGCGCATCAGATATCCGAGTCAGCTCGTGTCGTTCCTCCTTGGGGCCGCCCGCGCCTTCGCTTGGGCGATGCCGGCCGAGAATCTCCATGAAAAGTGGGGAGCCTCGACAGGCTCCGTGCTCGAGTGTCTTAGCTGGACATTTCAACAACCAACGATGACGAACCGCGACGCGCGATGATGCGCTCGCGCTGCTGGGCCGTCTCACGAGTTTCTTCGCAGTCCTTGCAACGCACCGCGAAGGGTAGGGCTCTCAGACGCCGTTCGGCGATCTCGTCGCCGCACTCGAAACAGACGCCGTAGGTATCGTCGTTGAGCCGTCGCAGTGCCACGTCGATCTTGTTCAGCGTTTCCGCCTTCATCTGGATCAAGGCGAACTCGATGTCTTCCTGTATGTCGACCTCGGAACTCTCGCCCTGGTCCGAGCACCTCACGATCCTTGGTGATGTCGGTCCGCGCGTCGCGAATCCTTCCCTGAACCTCTCGCATCAGTTCGCTGCGGCGGTCCTCGAGCATCTTCCTCAGTTCGTGAGCCCGGGTTCCGGGCATCGGTGCAATGGTCTTCGTCGTCGTTGCCACGATGTTCTGCCGCTCCTTCCTCTGACGGCTAGCTGGGGTGGCGCCGCCGGTGTCTCCGCACCACCCGCTGACGGAGGTGATAGGCAAGCCCTGAGCCATCGCCATTCCGTTCTTGGCCGGCCCGAACTGTCGAAATTCGAATTTCTCCGCTGCTTATAGAGAGCGTGAAGACTCTCGTCCGCGCACATCACTTCAAAGTGAAAGCTTGGCGCTCAATCTGAAAGGTATCGTCAACGTTCGGGGAATTCGACGGTTCCTATTCCCACCGACAATGGGATCATTTGGTCGGGTCGATGGCGTCGCGCATCGAAGACTACGCGTTGATCGGCGATTGCGAAACCGCAGCCCTCGTTGGGCGGGACGGTTCGATCGACTGGCTCAGTTTTCCGCGATTCGACTCGGCCGCTTGCTTCGCCGCGCTCCTGGGAACGCTCGACCATGGGCGCTGGTTGCTGGCGCCCGAGACCGAGATCAAGAAAGTCCAACGCCGCTATCGCCCTGGGACGCTCGTCCTCGAGACTGAGTACCACACAGACAGCGGCGCGGTCAGACTCATCGACTTCATGCCTCCCCGCACGCGAACGCCTGAGCTGATCAGAATCGTCGAGGGAATCAGCGGGCACGTTCCCATGGCGATGGATCTCGGGATCAGATTCGACTACGGATCGGTCGTACCCTGGGTTCGACGCTCAGATGGTGGAATTCGGGCGACGGCGGGACCGGAAACGCTGTATGTCCGTACTGGCGCGCGGCTCTCCGGTGAGGGCCTTCGTACCGTCGCACATTTCACCGTCGCCGCCGGCGAGCGTGTGCCATTCGAGCTGGCCTGGTCACCCACGCACCAGAACGAGCCCCAACCGACGGATCCGGAGCAGAGTCTTCGAGAGACAGAAGAATGGTGGACGGAGTGGTCAGGTCGCTGCATGTTCCGTGGCGAGTGGCATGACGCCGTCGTCCGTTCGCTCATCACGCTCAAGGCTCTCACGTACGCGCCCACTGGCGGGATCGTCGCTGCCGCGACGACATCTCTCCCAGAATGCATCGGGGGCGTCCGCAACTGGGATTACCGCTACTGTTGGCTGCGCGACGCCACATTCACGCTCTATTCGCTCATGGTGGGCGGCTACACGGAGGAAGCGAGTGCCTGGCGCGAATGGCTGGTGAATGCCGTGGCCGGAACCCCTTCAACGCTCCAAATCATGTACGGCCTCGCGGGCGAGCGGCGCCTGACTGAATTGGAACTGCCGTGGCTCCCAGGATACGAGGGCTCATCTCCCGTCCGAATCGGAAACGCCGCGCATCGACAGCATCAACTCGACGTGTATGGGGAGGTGATGGATTCACTGCACCTGGCACGGCGGTCAGGATTGCCGCCGAGCGAGAACGCCTGGCGAATACAGCGCGGGCTCTTAGACTTCCTTGAAAGCGATTGGCACAAACCCGACGAGGGCATTTGGGAAGTCCGCGGTCCCCGACGGCAGTTCACCCACTCGAAAGTCATGGCGTGGGTCGCCATGGACCGAGCCGTCAAGAGTGTCGAAGAGTTCGGGCTCGAGGGGGATGCCTCCAAATGGCGTCGCCTCCGATCTGAGATCCATGAGGATGTCTGCCGCGAGGGTTTCGATCCAGCCGTCAATTCGTTCGTTCAGTATTACGGGTCTCAGGAGCCGGATGCCAGTCTGCTGATGCTTCCGCTCGTCGGCTTCCTGCCGGCGACGGATTCAAGAATGCGAGGCACAGTGGACTACATTCAGCGACGACTGGTTCGCAACGGTTTCGTCGACCGCTATATCCCCGCTCGACACGTGGACGGATTGCCAGAAGGGGAGGGGGCATTCCTGCTCTGCACCTTCTGGCTTGCCGACAATCTTGCGCTCCAAGGTCGATACGACGAGGCGAGGGACATCTTCGAACGGCTTCTGAACCTGCGCAATGATGTCGGGCTCTTGTCGGAGCAGTACGATCCCGACGCGCGCCGGATGGTCGGAAACTTTCCTCAGGCTTTCTCCCATGTTGGCTTGATCAACACCGCGCGCAACCTGGCGAGGCGAGGCGGGCCCGCAGAGGACCGTCCAAACCCAACGGGTCGACACACCGAATGAAGACGATCCTGAGGCTTCTCGCGGGTGCGCAGATCATCGCGATTGATCTCGACGACCGGAAGCGAGCCACAGCCCGTGAATCTGGCGCCACCCATACGTTTCGTGCACGGGAGCCCGAACTCGAGCGAAAGATTCTCGACATTGCGCAAGGCGCTGGTGTGTCCGCGGCGATCGATTTTGTCGGGTGCCGACACCACGCTGGCGCTCG
>DATCXH010000351.1:0-2467 GCA_036565925.1 Vicinamibacterales bacterium | reverse complement strand
GGGCGCAAGCAGTGCCACGACGATCAAGAGAACGGTGGCCGCGAAGAAGGTCGACACATCCATCGGATCGACGCCGAAGACGAGCGCGTCGAGGAATCGGGTTGCCGCGGCAGCAGCGAGAAGGCCGACGACGATGCCGGCAGCCACCACGGTCATGCCTCCGGAGAGCACGAGGCGCAAGACGTCGGCCGGACGCGCACCCAGTGCGACTCGTACCCCGACTTCGCGCGTGCGTTGCGAGACGCCGTAGGAAACGACCCCGTAGAGTCCGATTGCGGCGAGCAGCAATGCGATCGCGGCGAAGGCGGCCAGCAGCTGCATCACGAATACGCGCTGGGCTGACGCCTTGGCGACGAGCGCGTCGAGCGTCGCGACGTCATACACGGGAATTCCTGGATCGAGGTCGCGCAGTACCTGTCGCACCGACGCCACCAGCCCTGACGGGTCGCTGGTGGCCGACTTGATCACCGTGACAGGAAAGGAATCCGGCTGTTGTGTTTGCGGCGTATACATCGCGGCCAGCGGTGGAGTCGCCACGTCGACGTGGTTGGTATCGGCAACCACGCCAACGACGGTGCGCCAGTCGCCTTCGTCGGCGCGGCCGATGCGAATCTCGGAACCGATCGGATTCTCGGAACCCCAGATCTTCCGGGCAGTCGATTCCGAAATGACCATGACGCGCTGTGACGTCGACGTGTCGGTGTCGTTGAAGAACCGCCCCGCGCGCAGTGCCAAACCCATCACGCGCGGGTAATCGGGCGTGACGACGTACCGTTCGATGCACGGATCGTCTGCGACATTGGCCTGCATGCGGCCTTTCGCATGGAACCCCCAGCAGTCGTAATTGCCGCCAAACGGGATCTGGCTGGCGAGCGCCACGGCATCGATACCTGGCAGCGCGCGAACCCTTTGGAGAAAACGATCGTGGAAGGCTGCCACCTGTGGCTCCTCAGCGTAGGCCTTGCCGACCAGAGAAAACTGCATCGTCAGTACGCCGCGTGGATCGAATCCGGGATTCGCTCGGGCAACGGCAGACACGGTGCGCAGCATGACGCCGGCGCCGGCGAGCAGCACGAGCGCCAGGGCGAGGTCAGCCACCACCAGGGCGACACGTGCGCGCGAGCTGCCGCCGGTACTCCCCCGTGCACCGATCGCGCCCGTGCTGTAAAGACCGTCTGACGTGCTGCGCCAGGCGGGCAGCAAGCCGAAGAGCAGCGTCGTGATCACGGTCACGGCTGCCGTGAATGTGAGTACGCGTCCGTCGATCGCTGCCGCGTCGAGGCGCGGGATGGAGACAGGAGCGATCCCTCCGAGCAGTCCGACCAGGAATATCGCGAGGCCGACGCCGAGGATCGCTCCGCACGCGCCAAGCAGCAAGCTTTCCGTCAGCAATTGACGCACGATCCGCCGGCGTCCCGCGCCGAGGGCCATGCGCACGGACAGTTCGCCGCGGCGCGCGGTGAGGCGCGCCATCTGCAGGTTCGCGACGTTGACGCAGGCGATCAGGAGCACGAACGACACCGCCCCGAGCAGGATCAGCAGCAGCGTGCGCACCGACTCCGTGCCGTACTGCTGCAAGCCGACCGCGCGCGCGAGCGTGTGGACGTTCGGCGCGAGTGCGCCTTCGGTCCCGATTGCGCCGGTGGGCACGATCGACGAATCGTTCACCAGCGCCGTCAATTCCGCTTCCGCGCGTTCCTGCGTCACGCCTGACTTCATGCGGCCCAGCAGGAAGAGAAACCTGGTCCTGCCGCTGTCGCCGGGCCAGCGATTGGGCAAAAAGATGTCCGCTTCCGGCAGCGCCAGCGCGCCGTTCCCGACCACCGGCCTGAAGCTGAAGTCCGGCGGCAGCACGCCGACGACGGTACGGGGGACACCGTCGATGGTGATGGACTGTCCGACGATCGCCGGATCGGCCTTGAGCGACGTGCGCCACAGCCGATCGCTGACGATCGCGGTGCGATCGTCGTCTGGCGCCAAGACGCCGGTGAGGAACGCGCGGCCGCGCGCTGGAGTGACGCCCAACGTGGCGAAGAAATTCGGACTCACGTCGACCGCGCTCAACTGCAGCGGCTCGCCGCGTTCGGTGAGCGGCGCGTCGATCGGGGCGTAGGCCGCGAGATGATCGAGCGCGGTGACGCGCAGGCGCAGCGCCTCGTACGACACGGGCGCCCAGGTCGAGAACGTTTTGGCGCCCGTCCCGGTCTGCTGCGCTGACGAGAGGATGACGAGGCGATCGGGATTGGCATACGGCAGCGGACGCCAGAGCACGCCGTAGGCGACGGAAAAAATCGCGGTGTTGAGGCCGATGCCGAGCGCGAGCGTGGCGAGAGCGGTGAAGGTGAACGCCGGCTCGCGCCGGATCAATCGCAGCGCGTGACGCACGTCCTGCGCCAACGTTTCGACCGTCGCGAAGCTCCACGGTTCGCGCGACTGTTCGCGCAGCCGCAGCGGATTGCCAATTCGC
>DATCXH010000140.1:0-3177 GCA_036565925.1 Vicinamibacterales bacterium | reverse complement strand
GCGTCCATCGACCTTCTCCTTCCGTTTCAGTTGCTCGACGACTTTGTCCAGCTCGTCGAAGCGTGCTTCCCAGAGCTGGCGGTACCTCTCGATCCATGCCGCCTCTTCCTCCAGTCGGCACACTCCGAGCTTGCAGGTCCGCACGCGCCCGACCTTCTCCGTGATGACCAGCCCCGCCTGCTCCAAGATGCCGACGTGCTTCTTCATGCCGGTGAGGGTCATGTGGAACTTCTGGGCAAGGTCTGTGATCGAAGCGTCTGCACGCCCGAGCTGCTCCAGAACGCCGCGTCGGGTGGCGTCCGAGAGCGCGGCGAACGAGGCATCGAAGTGGTCTTGAGTATACTGAACCATCTGGTTCAGTATTTAAACATACGGATTCGCGGCGTGCAAGTGGACGCGGAGCGCGGCTGCGTTGCCGGCCGCCTTCGCTTGCAAATCGAAATCTCCGCCTCGGCGCTGATCACGGTCGAACACGTTCGGCAGCACGTCCGGTGCGATGCGACACCGAATCTCGCACACGAATGACGAGGTCGTCGCAGTCTCATCACCCCGTCGGCTGGCTCGGCCATTGGGCCGATTTTCTAACGGGCTTGGCGCCGGGAGGATAGACTGCCTCGTGCTACTCCAGGAGGCTTCACGATGGATATTCTCAACAGCATCATGAGCGCGGGTAACGGCGCGACCGTCCGCCAACTCGGATCGCAACTCGGACTGGACGAAGCGCAAACCGCGTCAGCGCTGTCCGCACTGGTACCCGCCTTGTCCGCGGGGCTGCGGCAGAACGTGCAATCGCCGGACGGCCTCAGTGGTCTCGTGAGCGCGCTCTCCGGTGGCGCCCACCAGCGATACATCGATGATCCCACCGTGCTCGGCGATGCCGGCACCGTCGCTGACGGGAACGGCATCCTCGGTCATGTCTTCGGCAGCAAGGACGTCAGCCGTCAGGTCGCGGCGCAGGCGGGCGCGCAAACGGGGCTCGGACCCGAGGTGATGAAGCGCATGCTGCCGCTCGTGGCGACGTTGGTGATGGGCGCGATGTCGCGACAGACCGCAACGGGCGGAGGCTCGGCACTGAACAGTGGTACTGGTGCTGGCGGCCTTCTCGAGATGCTGGGCGGAGCGCTGGATCGGAACCGGGATGGATCGGCGCTCGATGACATTCTCGGAACCATCGGCCGGACGTTCGGCCGCGGTTAGCGCAAAGTATCTATCAAAACAAGAGGAGGATGCGGATGTCTGTCGCCAAGGTGTCGGAGATCAGCGCCACGTCGTCGAAAGGGTTCGAAGACGCCATCCAGCAGGGACTCTCTCGAGCGTCGAAGACGCTTCGTCATGTGCGCAGTGCATGGGTGAAGGAGCAGCACGTGCGCTGCGACGACGGAAAGATTGTGGAATATCAGGTCAACATGATGGTGACGTTCGTCCTCGACGAGTAGCGGCGGCATCGCGAGAACGCTTCAACACTGAAGTATTTTCACAGCGCCTGATCTGATCCAGTCCCGTCAGACTTTCTCCCGATTGACGACGCCGATCACCGCTGGAGAGAGTGATCGCTCGAGTTCGGCAATGCGCGTCAATGCGGCGCGTCTCAATGCTTGCGCATCACGCGAGATGTCACGCTCACCCTCGCGCTCGAGGCGAGGCACGCGGCGATCGAGTGCGGCTACGAGTTCAAGCAGGTCGTTGATGAGGGTCTGGTTTGTTCTGGCGTCCATAGTGGCTTTCAACAAGAATCCGATCCGTCCTGTGGTCCAGCGAGGATCTGGTGATTGCGAGGCGTTGATGACGTGTGCCTGCACTACAGGCCGACCAACGCAGGAGAGCCACAGTAGCGTACGTCGTCGTCGTTGGAGCCGCTGTTCAAATCAGGACAGACCGACCGTGTACGCAGGCGTACAGTTCCACTGTGACGGCTTGGACGACGCTACGCGAATGGATGCGACGACGGCCGGGCCGGGACGCCCTTTCCCAACGCCGCCTTCCGATGTTCCCGACTGAGTGTGCGTCGCGGGTGCCCGCCGAATACCGATCGTTGCACGCCTATCTGGAACATCGCCATGCCGGCGTCGTCGTGCTCACATTCGAGCAGATCGAATCGCTGCTGGGAGTTGCGCTGCCGGCGCCGGCATCCACCCAACGCGACTGGTGGATGGACGCTGCTGTGCGAACGAACCGGCACACGGAAGCATGGTTAGATGCTGGGCGAACGGCCGCACCGAATCTCTCCGCGCGGACCGTCACGTTCGAGCGGGTACCGTGAGCAGAACGTCTACCGCACGCTGACGTTCTCGGCGCGGGGCCCTTTCGGACCCTGGCCCACGGTGAATGAGACCATTTGGCCTTCCCTCAAATCGTCGAACCTGGTGCCGGCGCAAGCCGACTGATGGAAGAAGTACTCAGTGCCCTCTTCCGTGGTAATGAAGCCGAAGCCCTTATCCGTCACGCGCTTGATGGTTCCGTTCGTCGTCATGTGATCGTTTCCCTTCACGGCCGAAAGATGGTTTTGTTGGTCTGCCGCGCGCAAGCGCCGCGATCGGTTCGGCGGTGATCCGTCACGACGTCGCCTCTATAGGAATGCCGCGGATGCTCGCACTCGCTGCAGGAGTGTGTTCAGCTGCCCACAGTCGGCAGAACGAGTTTCGCGCGTTCGCTGCCCGCTCGAGCCGAGTCCCACAAGTACCGGCACATGGGACAGAAAGCGCATTGCGTCTCGAATCGCGTCAGCGTGACGAAGGCATGTGGTGATCCGCACCGCGGACAACCGACATAGCACCGAGGCGGTGGCAACGGAAATAACACCACGCTGTTCAGTGTAGGCAATCCGTGCGAGGCCCACTGTCTCAGACTGAACACATCGGCAGTCGTGTTTCAGCCGACCCCGGGCGTCTGTGTCGTCTGGAACGGCGCCGGCGACAATCTGTGATGGTCCTGCTGCCGCAATCGTCCTTGCGTTGTCTCTGCAGGCCATCACCTCGCAGGTCAGCACGCCGCCATCGATGCGAGCCGCGGCCGACGACACCATTGACTCGTCGGCACTCGAGACGCGCAGCGATCTCGCACGACACGTTTGCGGAACTGGTCGCGACGACGAGGCGTTCGCGCGTCAATTCCTGATGAACACATTCAGAGACCTTGGATTCGAGTACAACGATGATCTCAAGGTCAACACCTTGCTGC
>DATCXH010001246.1:0-4479 GCA_036565925.1 Vicinamibacterales bacterium | reverse complement strand
GCAGGAAGATGTAGGTGTTGAAGTTGACGTCAGTGTTGTCCACGCCGTCGAGCGTGTAGTAGTTGAACTCGCGCCGCTGTCCAGAAATCGAAATCTGCTGGTTGGCGCGCGAGCCGCCCTGTCGATCACCCGCCTGTCCGGCGCCGGCAAAGCCCGCGCTCACGTTCGGACTCAACGCGATCAAACTGAGATAGTTGCGACCGTTCAGCGGCAACTCGACGATGCGCCGGTTCTCGATAACCGTGCCGACCGTCGCATTCGAGGTCGCGATGAGCGTGGTCGCGGCGCTGACTTCAGTCGTCTCCGTCAGCGTACCGACTTCGAGCTTGAAGTCAACGCGCAGCGTCTGCTCGACGTGCAGTTCGGCGGCGTTCTGCACGGTCTTGAACCCCTGAAGCTCGGCCTTCACCTGATAGGTGCCCGGCGGCATCGCTGGAAACGTATAGGCTCCGGCCTCGTTGGTGACTTGGGTACGGACTGCATTGGTGCCGACGTTCTGGACTGTCACCGTCGCACCGGGAACGGTGCCGCCCGATTCGTCCTTCACTTCACCAGTGATCGTGCCGAGCGTCTGAGCATTCGCAGAAGTCCCGAGAACCATGCAGACGACTACGCCGAGGATGCATCTCACCATGCGCCGCTCCTTCAGGGTTGACGACCGTAGACCCACCGAGACGACCGGACGATCCCAGGGTGTGATTGCCCCGCAGAAACTACCGTGCTGGCGTGACGTGCTGGAACCGGTTCCATGGCTGCAGGCGCATCTCCGGCGTCAGTCCGACTGCGGAGTGGCTTGGAACCGGTTCCAAAGTTTGCGGGGTTGTACCACCACGGACACGCGTTGTCAATCGGTGGCAACCGGGCCGTCACGCGCGCCTTGCGAGCCCGCGATTATCGTCGCGGCGCGCTCGTGCTCTCGCGAACGATCAATGTCATCGGATATCGGGCGACCGTTCGCTCCTCTGCTGCCGCGATCGCCGTGAACAAACGGCGGCAGGCATCACGTCCCATCTCCCGCATCGGCTGCGCCATCGTCGTCAGACCCGGCCACGCTCGCGCCCCCTCCGGAATCCCATCGAATCCCGCGACCGACAAATCGCCGGGGACCTCGATCCCTTGCTGCTGCGCCGCACGGATAAAGCCGATCGCCAGAGCATCGTTGCCGAGCACGACAGCCGTGGGACGCGCCGGCTGCTTGAGGAATGCCGCCGCGAACACCGCGCCTTCCTCAGCCTCGTAGCTGGCGCAGAAACTGATGTCCTCCTCGCGCATCCGCGCACCGCGCTTCGCGAGTTCCTCGCGCAAACCTTGCAGACGATGGCGGGACTCGATCGAGACGCGCGGACCGCCGGCAAACGCCACTCGCGTGTGGCCGAGCTCGACGAGGTGTGCTCCGAGCGCGCGGCCCGCGGCAATGTTGTCGGCTCGCACGACGGCAACGTTGGCGAGCGCTTCGTCTGGGGCAATCGCCACCATTGGGATCTGCGCGTTCAACGCCGCGCGCACCAGAGCCTTGTCGCGGCGGTGGCACTTCGCGATGATCAATCCGTCAACGCGGCGCTCGTCGATCCACTCGAACGCGATGGCAGGGTCGTAGCTATCCCTCAACTCGAGGCTGAGGAGCATCAGGCTGGTATCGCGCGACTGCAGTTCCTCCTCCATGCCGGTGAGCAACTGCGTGAACCAGGGATCCTGAATCGAATCGACCACCACGCCAATGCAGCCCTTCAGGCCGAGGCTCAGATTTCGCGCGGTGCGCGACGGCTTGTAGCCGAGCGACGCGATCACGCGCGACAAGCGCGCCTTCATCCGCGGGCTGACCGAGTCGTCGTTCAGGTAGCGTGACACGGTACTGACGGCCACGCCGGCTTTGGCGGCGACAATGCGGATCGTCGGTCTCTTCGGCGAGGAGCCTGCCCTCGATGATCGTTTTGCGCGTGCAGATCTCCCGAGAGCCTCCGAGGGACTCTCGGCTGGACGAGACAAGGCCGCGGATTTCGCGTGATTCATGGCTGACAAGCGGACGCTCGGCTCTTGTGTCTGGAACCGGTTCCAGCGAGCTGGTCAGTCTAGCGCACACACAACGTCGTAACAAGCCGAGTGGCCCACACTCGCCTTCACTGATTGTTCACGACCAGCCTGCCGCGCCCCTGCGCCGGCACACGTCATTCGAATCGGAGCGCTTCGATGGGATCGAGTGCCGCTGCCTTTCGAGCCGGATAGAATCCGAAGAACACGCCGGTCGCAGCGGCGAACCCGAATGCCACGGCGACGGAGTTCAGCGGAACATCCGTCGGCCACTCCATCCAGAACGTCAGTCCCCGCGACAGCGCAAAGCCGAGCGCGATGCCAATCGATCCCCCGAGGGCGCTGAGCACGAGAGCCTCCACGAGGAATTGCAGGAGCACGTCGCGGCCCTTTGCTCCGATGGCCATGCGCAACCCGATCTCGCGCGTGCGCTCGGTGACCGAGACCAGCATGATGTTCATGATCCCGATGCCACCGACGAGCAGCGACACGCCGGCGATGCCGGCGAGGAGCGCGGTCATGGTCTGCGTCGTTTCCCGTCGGACGCTGGCGATTTCGTCCATCGTGCGAACCATGAAGTCGTCCTGGTCGCCAGGCTGGATCTTGTGCCGCACACGCAGCAGTGCCGTAATGGCGTCGGCAACCCGACTGGTCTCGGCCGCTGATGTCGCGGACACGGTGATCTGCCCGAGGAAGGTCGTACCCCTGATTTTCTTCATCACGGTGGTATACGGCACGTAGATGACGTCGTCTTGATCCTGACCCGTACCCGACTGGCCTTTGGTGGCCATCACGCCGACCACGGTGAAGGGCTGGTTCTGGACGTTCCCGTTAAATCCGCCCGATGACACACGAATCACCTCGCCGACCGGGTCGTAGCCGACACCAAACAATTGATCGCGAACGGTACTACCGAGCACCGCCACTTTTGCGGCGGCGGCGACGTCCTGCGGCGTGAAGAAGGCTCCCACGGATGTCTGCCACGAGCGGATGAGCGGAAGGTCGACGTCAGTACCCTGGATCTGCGAGTTCCAATTCTGGTTGCCGGCCACGATCTGCCCGCGCGTGTTGGACGCGGCGGCCACGTACCGCACGCCGTCCACTTGGGTGATCGCCTCCGCATCCTCGGGAACGAGGCTGCTGGCGTTCCCCTGGCCCTGCCGTACCCCACCCTGTCTGAAGTCCCCAGCAGACACCTGAATCATGTTGGTGCCGGCCGACTGAATCTGCGCGTCGATCGAGCTCTGCGCCCCAGCACCGAGCGCCACCAAGGTGATGACGGCGCTCACGCCGATGATCATGCCCAGCATCGTCAGGGCCGTACGCATCTTGTTTCGGCCAAGCGCTTTGATCGCGATTCGAAAAATCATCAGGATCGACATGTGCTCCCTACGTCAATGATTCTGTGGGCAACGCCTGCAACTCTTCCTGGGCGACACGCCTGCGTGCCACCGGATGATCTTTGACGACCACGCCGTCGCGGAACGACGCCGTGCGTGTTCCGTATTCGGCGATGTCGAGTTCGTGCGTGATGAGGACGACCGTGATGTTCCGCTCCCGGTTCAACTGCTGGAAGATGCCCATCACCTCGATGCTGGTTTTCGTGTCGAGGTTCCCGGTGGGTTCGTCGGCGAGCAGAATCGACGGCTCGTTGATGAGAGCGCGCGCGATAGCCACGCGCTGCTGCTGACCGCCCGAGAGCTGGTTGGGATGGTGATCGGCACGATCCTTCAGACCGACCGCCTCGAGAGCCGCCATCGCACGCCGGTGGCGCTCAGCCATCTTCAAACCGCCGCGATAGAGCAGCGGCAACTCGACGTTGTCGAGCGCCGTGGTACGGGACAGCAGGTTGAAGCCTTGGAACACGAAGCCGATCTTCGTGTTGCGAACGTCGGCCAGCGCATCCTTCGACATCCGCGAGACGTCTTTTCCGTCGAGAAAATACTGACCCGATGTCGGCCGGTCCAGACACCCGATGATGTGCATGAACGTCGACTTGCCGGAGCCCGATGGTCCGGTGACTGCGAGGAACTCGCCCGTCTGCACCTCCAGGTTCACGCCGCGAAGCGCCCGGACTTCGACCTCGCCGACGACGTAGGTCTTAACCAGATTCCTGACCGAAATAACCGGAGGCATCGTCGCCTAGAAGCCCGGGCCGAAGCCCCCTCGCCCGCCGCGCCCACGCCCGCCCTGCTGGAACGGATTGCCGGCTCCCGCTGGAGTTTGTGTTCGCGTCTCGAGACCGGTCATACCCGTGACCAGTTGCGTATCAACACTCAGCGACTCGCCGTCCAGGAGCTCGGTGAAGGTGCCGTCGGTTATGCCGAGACGGACATCCACTGGCTTGAGCTGTTTGCCGGTGAAGGTCCAGACGCGACCTCGAGATTCAACCGGAGGCAGCGGTGCAAAGAGCGCGTCGATCGTGCCCGCGCTCTGCGCCGCGCCGCCCCG
>DATCXH010000936.1:0-5069 GCA_036565925.1 Vicinamibacterales bacterium | reverse complement strand
GACGAGAGTCTCAGGCAGGCGCTTCGTCGTGAAACGGAGCTGTTCTTCGGCAGCATCGTAAACGAGGATCGCAGCGCCCTTGATCTGCTGACTGCCGACTACACGTTCGTCAACGAGCGGCTGGCGAAGCACTACCGCATTCCAAATGTCTACGGGCCCGACTTCCGGCGCGTCTCGTTGAAACAGGATGCCCGTCGTGGTCTGTTGGGTAAAGGCGGCGTGCTGACGCTGACCTCCCACGCCGATCGCACCTCGCCGGTGGTCCGCGGCAAATGGATCCTCGACAACCTGCTCGGCACACCGCCGCCACCGGCACCTGCCATCGTGCCGCCGTTCCCTGAGGAAGTGCCCGGCGTGCCGAGCACCGTTCGAGCACGAATGGAGCAGCACCGCTCGAACCCGGCGTGCGCCGGATGCCACAAAGTCATGGATCCGCTCGGGCTGGCACTCGAGAACTTCGATGCGGTCGGCGCCTGGCGTACGCGAGAATCGGGCATCGCGATCGATGCCTCCGGCGAGCTCACGGACGGCACGAAGATCGACGGCGTTGCGGCGCTGCGTGACGCGCTCGTGCGTCGGCCCGAGGTGCTCGTCGGCACCATGACGGAGAAGCTGATGACCTACGCGCTCGGTCGAACGCTGGAATACCAGGACATGCCGACGGTGCGCGCGATCGTCCGATCGTCAGCGCGCGAGAATTATCGCTTCTCGTCGCTGGTTCGCGGGATTGTGAGCAGCACGCCGTTCCAGATGCGGAGCGCGCGGGGAACGGAGTGAGGGGCAAAGGAAAGCGGAGGGCGCAGCTACTCCGTGATTTCCACTGCAGGATGAAGGACACCGGATGTTTGTATCGAAGCGATCGATCCCGCGGCGGCACATCCTGAAAGGCATCGGAGCGACGCTGTCGCTGCCGCTGCTTGACGCGATGGTGCCGGCACTGACCGCCGCCGCGCAGACCGCGGCGCGGCCGCAGCTGCGCGCGGGATTCGTCTACATCCCGCACGGCGTGATCATGAAAGAGTGGACGCCGGCCGCTGCGGGCTCTGCCTTCGAATTTACTCCGATCCTCAAACCGCTCGAGCCGTTCCGCGACTCACTCGTCGTCGTCAGCAATCTCACCCGCGCCGAGGTCAACAGCAACCATGCCGTGTCGTCGGGCTGCTGGCTGACCGGCGTTCCACCGAAGCGTACCGACGGCCCTGACTTCCGCGTCGGTGTTTCAGTCGATCAAGTCATCGCCAAACGCATCGGTCAGGAGACGACCTTCCCGTCACTGGAGATCGCCACCGAGGACTTTTCCGGACTGGTTGGCGCCTGCGATCCCGGCTACAGCTGCGCGTACATGAACACGCTCAACTGGCAGACCGAGACGACGCCGTTGCCGATGGAGATCAATCCGCGCGTCGTATTCGAACGTCTGTTCGGAAGTGGCAGTACGGCCGACGATCGTCGAGCACGGATGCGCACGGATCGAAGTCTGCTGGACTTCGTGGCGGGCGACCTGAAGACACTGCAGCGCGAGATTGGCGCCACCGATCGCAGCAAGCTGACCGAGTATCTGGACTACGTTCGGGAGATCGAGCGACGGATCCAGCGCGCCGAGCAGCAGTCCACGATCTCCGCCGACGTGCCGAGTGCGCCGGTCGGTGTGCCCGAGGCATATGTCGAGCACGTCGCGCTGCTGTTCGACCTGATGGCGTTGGCATTCCAGACCGACCAGACTCGCGTGTTCACGTTCATGATGGCGCGCGAAGTGAGCCAGCGAACCTATCCCGAGATCGGCGTTACCGAGCCGCACCATTCGATCTCGCATCATGGCAACCGTCCTGCAGCAATCGCCGGGCACGCGAAGCTCAACGCGTACCATGTCGGGATGTTCGCGAAGTTCGTCGAGCGGCTGCGCTCCACGCCTGACGGCGACGGCTCACTGCTCGATCACTCGCTTCTCGTTTACGGAAGCGGCATGAGCGATGGCAATGGCCACACTGGTTCACCACTCCCGCACGTGCTGGTCGGTGGTGCCGCCGGACGCATGACAGGCAATCGCCACATCGTGACCCCGGAGAACACGCCGATGGCGAACCTGCTTCTGGCAATCGCGCAGAAATGCGGAGTCGAGCAGGAGAAGTTCGGAGTGAGCAAGGGCGTCGTTGAAATCTGAGCTCGACTGACGTGTTCATTCAGAAAGCCGCAGTTCCGCGTCGCCGAATACTGAAGGGCATGGGCGCTGCGTTGGCGCTGCCACTGCTCGATGCGATGGTGCCGGCGCTCACGCCGACGATGAAAGCGGCGGCTCCGCGCAAGCGGTTCGGGTGCGTCTACATCCCGCACGGCGCGATCATGGATCGCTGGACGCCGGCGACCGAAGGCACGGCGTTCGAATTCACGCCAATCCTCAGCCCGCTCGAACCGTTCCGCGATTCGTTGACCATCGTCACCAATCTGACGCGACCGGAGCAGGGCTACGACACGAATCATGCCGGCGCGCCCGCGTCATGGCTCGCGGGTGTGCCGCCGAAGCGGACAGCGGGTCCGGACTATTCACTCGGTATCACGGTCGATCAACTCGTCGCCCGAACCATCGGTCAGGAGACGACGTTCCCGTCCATCGAGCTGGCGACCGAGGACTTTACCGGCCTCATCGGTGATTGCGCGCCGGGTTTCAGCTGCGCGTACATGAACACGCTCAGTTGGCAGTCGGACACGGCGCCACTGCCGATGGAGATCAACCCGCGCATCGTGTTCGAGCGATTGTTTGGCGGCGGGGGGACTCGCGAAAGTCGTCTGGCGCGGATGAAGACTGACCGCAGCCTGCTCGACTTCGTTGCCGACGATCTTCGTGACCTGCAATCCGGAATTGGCCCAGGTGACAGTGTTCGTCTCGACCAGTATCTGAATCACGTGCGCGAGATCGAGCGGCGGATCCGGCGCGCCGAGCAACAGGCTGAATCGCTGCTGACTGTGCCGAACGCACCGGTGGGGGTGCCTGAGTCGTTCGAGGAGCACGCAATGCTCCTTTTCGATCTGCTGGCGGTCGCCTTTCAGGCCGACCTGACTCGCGTGTTCACGTTCATGCTCGGACGCGAGTTGAGCCAGCGCACGTATCCCAACATCGGTGTCACCGAGCCGCATCATTCGATTTCGCACCACGGCAACCGGCCACAGGCGATCGAGGCACACGCCAAGGTGAACACCTACCATGTGACCTTGTTGGCGAAGTTCGTCGAGCGACTTCGTTCGACACCCGACGGCGACGGCTCGCTGCTCGATCAGTCCCTGATTCTGTACGGCAGCGGCATGGGCAATGGAAACGTTCATTCGGCCGATCTGCTGCCGACGTTGCTGGTCGGTGGCGCGGCTGGATCCGTGAAGGGTGGCCGTCACATCGTTGCTGGCCAGCTGACGCCAAACGCCGATCTCCTCATCAGCATGGCCGAGAAGTTCGGCGTCGAGCTCGAGCACTTCGGCGGCAACAAGGGCCGCATTCCTCTTTAGCTCACCATGCGACTGACCCACACCGCGCAAATCGTTGCTCTCGTTGTCTGTGCAAGCCTGACCACAAGCGCGGCAACTGGCGATGTCAGGCTGATCGATGCCGTCAAAGCCGGAAACGCCGCGACGGTGCGGACGCTCGCGAAACAGCGTGCGCTCGTGAACGCGACCGAGGCCGACGGCACAACCGCGCTGCACTGGGCCGCGCGTCTCGATCGCGTCGAGCTCGTAGAGACGCTCATTCGATCGGGCGCGCCGGTCAACGCGAGAACGCGTTACGGTGTGACGCCGCTCTCACTGGCCGCTGTCAATGGCAGTGCCGCGGTCGTCGATGCGCTGGTGAAGTCCGGCGCCGATGCCAACGCGGTCGTGACCGACGGCGAGACGGTGCTGATGCTCGCGGCTCGTACGGGAAATCCCGACGCGGTGCGTGTGCTTCTCGATCGTGGTGCCAACGTCAACGCGCGTGAAACCTGGCATGGCGAGACAGCGTTGATGTGGGCAGCCGCTGAAGATCACGCCCCCGTCGTGTCATTGCTCGCATCGCGGGGCGCCGAGCTCAACGTGAAATCGACGGTGCCAGAGTTTCCCAAGGTAAAAGTCGACGCGGCAACAATGGTGTTCACCGCGTTGCCGCGAGGCGGCCTGACCGCACTCATGCTGGCCGCGCGGCAAGGGGCCACGGAGGGCGTGCGTGCACTCGCAGAGGCTGGCGCCGATCTCAACGCGGTCGATCCCGATGGGACGACGGCACTGAATATCGCGATTATCAACGCGCACTATGAAACGGCAGCGCTGTTGATTGAGAAAGGTGCCGCGCTCGACATCGGCGACGCGGCAGGCATGACGCCGCTCTACGCGGTCGTTGACATGGAGCATCAGGAGCCGATGGTCAACCGGCCGCTGCCGAAGCCATCCGGCCGGCTGGTGCCACTCGATATCGTGAAGCTCCTCCTCGATCGCGGCGCCAACCCGAACGCCACACTCAAGACGCCGCTGCTGATGCGGCAGCACAATGGCGGCGATGCGTCGCTCGGCGAGGGGGCGACGCCGCTGATGCGTGCGTCGAAGGTGAGCGACGCGACACTGATGCGGCTGCTGCTCGATAAAGGCGCCGATCCGAATCTCAGGCTGCGCAATCAGACGACCGCGTTGATGATTGCGGCTTCGCGGGCGGCGCGGAACGCCGGTCCTGAACAGAAGACGATCGATGCGATGACCGTGCTGCTCGCAAAGGGCGCGGACGTGAACGCGGTGAACGACAACGGCGAGAGCGCATTGCACATCGCGGTCACACGAGGCGACGCGCTGGTCCGCTTCCTCGTCGAGAAGGGCGCCAAGCTCGATCTCAAGGACAAAGCCGGCCGAACGCCGCTCGACGTGGCGATGGGCGTGCCCGGTGCCGCCGGAGGCGGCCGCGGTCGGGGCGGCCGTGCCGGTGGTCCACCAACGCCGGGACCGGTCCGCGAAAGTACTGCGGCCCTGCTCAAGGAATTGATGTCGGCGCGTGGTCTATGAACGCCTTGGCGCGGCGGTGCGCGGCTCGTGGCTTCTCTTTTCGCTGTTCGTCTGCGCCT
>DATCXH010000712.1:0-7069 GCA_036565925.1 Vicinamibacterales bacterium | reverse complement strand
CGATTCGGATCAGGTCCACCGTGGGAGTAGGCGAGTCTAAAGACCCGCCTCTACGAACATAGCAAGGCGGGTCTAAAGACGCGCCTCTACGTTCGCCGCGAGGCGGGTCTAAAGACCCGCCTCTACTTACCCACCATATGGGGGACGTCTCTGTTGTTCTCTTCGCAGATGCTCTCGATCAGCTCCCAATCGGGCTTGAGATCCCAGGAGAGCCGGACGTCCCAGGGCTTGGTGTAGGCCTTGGGGTCGTCGATGGTCACGTCGATGTAGATGCGGCCGATAGAGGGACGCGTGTAGCGTTCGGTGACTTTCAGCGCCTCGGTGCCAGGCAGACCGCGCATATCGAGCCACGTCCTGCCGTTCTGACCGATCGTTTCGACGATGAAGGTGTCGCCTTCCCAGTGGCCGACGGAGTAGCCCATCCACATCGGCTGCGCGTCCTCGGGCACACGCGGGAGCTTGCGTCCATCCGTAAAGACCTGGCGATAAATCGTCCGCGACTCGTGGAGGAAGAGCATCACATCGGGCGTTTGAATCAGCTTCAGTCCATCGGGGATGTTCAGTTTCTCTGGGATGCCTGATGGCCAGCATCGCGCGCCAGGATGATCCTTGCCGTTGTTCTCGATGCGCTCCTTGAGAAGGGCTTCGGCCCACGGCTGCAGCGGCACGCCTCCCGGCGGCAGGTCTGCGGCGAGATTGAGCAGGTGCTTCACCGGGTTGGTGGGCAACCAGAAGCCTGAGAGATCGATCTTGCCGTCGGGCGTGCGCCGCGGCGGTGCGTTGAGATCGACCTTGCCGTCCTTGGTTCTCGGCACATTCTTCATCGGGTAGTCGGCCCACTGTGCCGCGGTGGTCGCGCTCATGGCGCAGGCCGCCAGAACGCCAGCCAGCAGGTGGATACGTGATCGTGTGGTCATGAATCCCGCCCACGCGCGTTAAGCGCGTCAGATTAAGGCGGATTTTAGCAGAGCCGAGGGTGTCGATTGAGATCGCGGATATATGATCGCGTGTCAGATGACGGAGCCCTCCCAGTCGTTGGCCGGGCGCACGATGTTCGTGACCGGCGCTTCGAGCGGCATCGGCAAAGCCATCGCTCTCGCCGGGGCTCGGGCCGGCGCGGATGTCGCCTTCACCTACCGGACCAACGAAGCGGGTGCGCGCGAAGTCGAGCAGGCGATCACCGCGCTCGGTCGGCGCGCTGCGGTCATCAGACTCGACGTTTCCAACGACGCGTCGCTGCGCGCCCTCGGACCAGCTGTGCGCAATGCGCTCGGGCGCGTCGATGCCTGGATCAACAATGCGGGCGCCGACATCCTGACCGGCCCTGCGGCGTCGCTCTCCGATTCGCAGCGCCTCGATCTGCTGCTCGCAGTGGACCTGCGCGGCACGATTCACGCCTCGTGGTGCGCAGCTGAAGTGCTGGCCGCACAAGAGCAGGGTGGCGTGATCGTCAATATGAGCTGGGATCACGTCTTGAGTGGCATGGCCGGTACCAACCCACAGATGTTCGCGGCTGTGAAAGGCGGTGTCCTCGCCTTCAGCAAATCGCTCGCGCGCTCGCTCGCGCCCCGCGTGCGCGTCAACGTGATCGCGCCCGGATGGATCGAGACGTCATTTGGTGAAGGCCTCGATGCACAACGCCATCGTGAGATCGCCGAGGCCACCCCGCTCGAACGGTGGGGCACACCGGACGACGTGGCCGGCGCCGCGATCTTTCTCGCATCGCCTGCAGCGGCATTCATCACCGGGCAGGCTATCCTCGTTGGCGGTGGAGTGGTGATGTGACGCTGTCGGTTGGGCGCCGGCTCGGGCCGTACGAAATCGTTGCGCAGGTCGGCAGGGGCGGAATGGGTGAGGTGTATCGAGCGCTCGATACGCGGTTGAATCGGCGCGTCGCGATTAAAGTGCTGCGGGCGCCCGATGGCGCGCCGGCGCTGCATGAGCGGTTCGATGTCGAAGCCAAAGCCATCGCGGCACTGAACCATCCGAACATCTGCATCCTCTACGACATCGGCACCGACGCGGACACCCCGTTTCTGGTGATGGAGTTCCTCGAGGGGCGCACACTCGCGGATGTTCTCGGTGGCTTGCCGTTGCGGGTCGAGACGGCGCACACCTACGCTCGTCAGATTGCCAGCGCACTTGCCGTCGCGCACGCCCACGGCATCGTCCATCGTGATCTGAAGCCCGGGAACGTGATGATCACCGGCGGAGGTGCGATCAAGATTCTTGATTTCGGACTCGCGAAGGTCGCAACGGCCGGCCGCATCGAGGATGCCGTCACTGCGGCCCAGACACGTGTCGGTTCGTTCGTAGGGACGACTGGCTACGCGGCACCAGAGCAATTCCTCGGTGAACCGATCGACGCGCGTACCGACGTGTTCTCGTTCGGGCGTCTTTTGTACGAGATGCTCACGGGCCGCCGGCCGTTCGAGGGAGTCAATGCCTTCGACGCAGCGACGGCAACGGTGCGCGACGAGCCAGCTCCGATGCCCGACGCGATTCCGGCCGCGCTGCGATCGATCGTCACGCGTTGTCTCGCCAAGGCCCCAGAGGAGCGATTCGCCAACGGAGGCGAGCTCCTGAACGCACTCTCCGCGGATGTCACCGTCGGTGCGCCCACGTCCGCGATGGCGGCACTTCCCTCAATCGCGGTGCTGCCCTTTGCCGATCTGAATCCGGCCCGGGATCAGGATTATTTCTGCGATGGTATCGCCGACGAACTGATTGCGGCGCTCATGACCTTGAAGCACGTACGCGTCGCCTCGCGCATGTCGTCATTCCAGTTCCGCGATGCGGCCGCTGACGTCTCCGAGATCGGCCGGCGTCTGAAGGTGGGCACGGTGCTCGAAGGCAGCGTGCGGCGCGCAGGATCTCGCTTGCGAATCACGGTGCAACTGACCAACGTCGCGGATGGCTTTCAGATCTGGTCGGAGCGATACGATCGTGAGCTCGACGACATCTTCAAGGTGCAGGACGAGATCGCGCAGTCCATCGTGGCGCGCCTGAAGAGCAGCTTTGCGCCCGCGCCACACACGTCGACCAGGTCCGGGAGTACGTGGTCAAGTCAGTACGAGCCGAGGAATCGGCGTCTGCCACGATCGTTCGAGGCGTACAGCCAATATCTGAAAGGCCGTCACTCGTCCTTCAAGCTGACCTGGGACGCCTTGGCTAGAGGCGTCGAGAGTTTCAAGCGGGCGATCGAGCTGGAACCGACGTACGCCGATCCCTATGCGGGTCTCGCCCAAGCCTACATTCTGCAGAGTCTGTTCTCGCAGGAAATGCCGCGCGCGATCATGCCGCGCGCCAAGGCGGCTGCCGAACGTGCCGTTGCGCTCGACGATGGCGTGGCCGACGGCTACGTGGCGCTCGGGATGGTCCGCCATTGGTACGACTGGGATTGGGTCGCTGCCGAAGCATCGTACCGCAAGGCTATCGAGCTCAGTCCCGGCGATGCGAATGCCAGACTGCTCTATGCATCGCTCCTCAGCACGCTCGGACGCGGAGAGGAATCGCTCGCCGAGGCGAAGCGAGCTATCGAAGTCGATCCGTTGTCGCTCGTTGCCCAGCGCGCCGTCGTCGATACGCTCTACATGCTCGAGCGCTACGACGAGATGATCGTCGAGTCGGAACGCATCATCGCGTTCGATCCGACGTTCTTCTCCGCATATTGGCATCTGGGATTGGCCAAGGCAGCGAAGGGGAATTACGAAGAGGCGATCGAGGTGTTCGACCGTGGCCGCGTCTATTCATACGGCGATGCCGCGCTCGAAGGCTACGCTGGATGGGCACGTGCCAAGGCTGGCCGCGTCGACGAAGCGCGGGCGATCGCCGAGCAGTTGAAAGCGCGCCGCGCGACCGGATACGTGTCGGCGGCATGCATCGGCCAGATCTATCAGGGCCTCGGTGAGATTGACGACGCGATGGCCTGGTATCGAACAGCTGTCGAAGAGCGCGCCGGACACTGCGTTGCGTATAGACTGATGCCACTGCTGGCGCCCGTTCGGGATGACCCGCGTTTCCAGACACTTGTGGAGCAAATAGAGTCAGGAAAGATGTCCGGCCTGTGAGCAGACCCGGAACGGCCACGGCACTGCACGCGGCGTGCGGGCTCGCCCTTGTTGGCGCCGTCGGGATCCATCTCCATCACCTTCTGACTGGGTACCAGGCGTTCTGGGTCGGGGTGACCGTCCTGATGACAGTGTTCTGCGTTTGCAGCAGCACCCTGCTCATGGGCGTACGTGCGACGGCGGCATTCGTCGTCTTCGGTGTTGTCCTCGGGTTCTTCTTCGAGGCGCTGTCGATTCGGACCGGATTTCCATTCGGCCCGTACTACTACACGGATGTCTTCGGGCCGCGCCTCTTCACCGTGCCCTACATCATTCCGCTGGCGTGGTACGTCATCGTGTATCTGTCGTACGTGTTGGCAAATTTGATGGTGCAGTGGCGCCCGGTCGCAGTCGTGCCCGGCGGGCAGGGAGTCTTGATCGCGATCATAGGCGCCGCGATCGTCACCGCCTACGATTTGGCTCTCGATCCCTTCATGGTTCGCAAAGTGGGCGCCTGGGTCATGATCAATCCGGGCAACTACTTCGGCGAACAATTCCGCGGGTTTGCCGGATGGATGCTGGTCGCGTTCACCATCTCATGGCTGTTCAGGACAACGCATCAGCGCATGGCCAGCTCGCCGCCAGCGCGGATCACCACGTTGGCAGCGGCCTATCCGCTGCTCGCGTACTCGGGATGGTGGGTGTTCTTCACATTTGCCGGCTATCCCCCAGGGACACGACCGATCGCGGCCGTGGCGATGGGCATTCCAGTGGCGGCGGCCTGCGCAGGTCTCCTGCACTGGCGTGCACACGAATCACGACAAGAATCGAATCACGATGAGAATCGTACCGTCCGGCTCTAGCCGGACCTGGCGGTGTTTGCAGCCCCTCGTCGCCTGCGTGTTGCTGGTTGTACCAGCGCTTGCAGCGGCGCAGAGCACAGGCCGAATCACCGGACATGTGAGCCGCGAAGACGAGACGCCAATCGCTGGCGTGCAGGTCGTCATTCAGGAAACGGGCGCCGCCGAGTGGACATCCACGAGCGGTGACTACGTGTTCGCCAATCTCCGTCCCGGAGCGTACACGTTGCTCTTCACCCTCGCGGACTTCTCAACGACCGCGATGGTGAACGTGAATCTGGCAGAGGGCCCGGCCAGGCTCGAGACGAAAGTGGATTGGCCGCTCTCGTTCGTCGAAAGCTTCGTCGTCGAGGCCGCCTCGCGTCAGGTCGAACGCGGCGTCGACGCGCCGGCGCCAGTCACCCATCTCGATGCCGACGAGGTGCGACGGTTGGCGGCACAAGGTCAAGTGCCGCGACTGGTGGCGTACGCGCCGGGCGTGAACGTGGTGCAAAGCGGTCTGTACGACTTCAATGTCAACGCGCGCGGATTCAACGACATGTCGAATCGGCGTGTGCGAACGTTCGTGGACGACCGCGACACCTCGCAGATCGCGGTGATGGGTGTAACGAACTGGGCTGGTGTGTCGTTCGCACTCGACGAGATCGACTCGTTCGAATTCGTCCGCGGCGCCGGCAGTGCGCTGTATGGAGCGGGTGCGTTCAACGGTGTGATGAGTATCAAGACGAAATCGGCGATCGCAACCCCGGGTGGTCAGGCGCGGATCACCGCCGGTGAACTGGGCACCAGCCGGTTCGACGGTCGTCATGCCGGGCGACTCGGATCGAGCACGTATTTCCGAGTCATGGGCGGCGCGCAGCACAGTGGCGACTTCGCACGTTCTCGTGTCGCGTCGGTCGAGTACGAACCGGCACGATTGCCTCACGAGGTCGTGCCCCTGGCCCAGGATCACGTCAGCCTGTTCTATGCCTCTGCGCGCGTCGATCGGCCGTTTGCGAACGGCTCGCTGCTGGTTGTCGAGGGAGGCACGTCGCACAGCGAGGGGCACGTCTCCACCACCAATCTGGGACGTTATCAGACCGAGGGTATGAATCAGCCCTGGGCGCGAGGACAGTTCACCACTTCGCGGTGGCGGGTGAGCAGCTCACTGAGCGCCGAGGATCTGAACAACTCGCTGGGCTTGTCGTCCGGTGTGGGCTCGTACGACAACGGTTATCTCCTGCAGACGAGCGCTGACACGCAGGGATCGTTCGGCCGCGGGACAGGCCGATTCTTCGCTGGGCTTTCGATCGGACGACTGCGCGCCGATTCGAAGAACCCGGCCGGTGTCGAGACGATCTGGCCTGAAGCACAAATCGTCAACGACGGCGCGGTATTCGGACAGACCGACTACGCGCTCACCGATCGCGTCAAGGTGTCAGGGGCGGCGCGGGTCGAAGTCAGCAGCCTGTATGACGCGACGCTTTCACCGCGTGGCGCGGTGATCGTTGGTCTGGCGCCCGCGCACACGCTGCGTGTGGCTGTGGCCCGCGCGTTCAAGGCGCCGACGATCGCGGAGACGCGGCTCCAGGCCGCAGTGGCGCCGCCGCTGGATCTCTCGGCGATCGAGCAGGCGTTCGCCACGGTGCTCGGCGGGGCCAGACTCGGCTTCGAGCACATTCCAGTGCTGGCGGTTGGCAATCCGCACTTGAAGGTCGAGCAGGTCACCGGTCTCGACATCGGATACAGCGCCGTTGTCGCGCGGCGAACACTGGTCGGCGTTACTTACTTCCTGAATCACCTCGAGACGTTCACGAGCGGACTGCTGCCGCAGGTCGGTACCAGTCTCGGCAGGCTCAATCCGGATTACAGGCCGTATCGTCCGCCCGCAGGTGTGAGCCCAGAGGTCGGCGCCACGTTGCAGGCGACGTTGAATGCGATCCTCCCGCCCGGGTTCGGCGAATCGTTGAGCAATCTCGAGGACGGCTCGCCGGCGTTCGCGCTGCTCTCGAACGGCAACTTCGGCAAAGCGCGCACGCAGGGCCTCGAAGTGGGCGTGACCTCGTCACTGCCCGAGCGGTTCCGTGTCGACGTGAACTACACGCTGTTCGATTACGACCTCACGCTGCAGGCCCCCGACGTGCCGATTCTTCCCAACACCCCGCGGCATCAGGCGTCGTT
>DATCXH010001200.1:0-4929 GCA_036565925.1 Vicinamibacterales bacterium | reverse complement strand
CATCGATCGCCGCTATCTTCGCCTGCGCCGGCATCCTTGTGCTCCGTCGATTCAGTCGCGATCTCCGCGGCGCTCGGGACCTGTTCCTGGAGCTCAATCAATCGCGCGAGCCGGCGGCGCTCAGGGCATCACCTCCGCGCTCATCAAGCTGGCTGCGTCGTTGGCTTGCTCGCCGCACCTTGGGCCACGATCTCGCCGTGGGCGAGATCGTCGAGGTCAGACCCTGGCCAGAGATACGCGCGACGCTCGATGAAGATGGGTGCCTCGACGGCATGCCCTTCATGCCTGAGATGATCAGTCTGTGTGGCCAGCGAGTGCGAGTCTTTCGCTGCATGCACCGACTATTCGACTATCGGAAGACTCGCCGTATGCGACACATGGACGGCACCGTCCTGCTGCTCGATTCGGTGTGCGATGGCGCCGATCACGGCGGATGCGAAGCCGCATGTCACACGATCTGGAAATCGGCATGGCTCAAGCGCCCAGACAAGATCGAGGGCGCGGGTGGACCGCCCGCTCTCAATGGAGCGCATGTCGGCCTGAGGCGTGCCGGATCGCTGTCGACATTAGAGACGACTGTTCGTCAGCGGTGCCAGCTCACCGAGTTGCATGCGGCTTCTCGCCCAGTTGGCAACTGGAGTGTCGTCAACGCCCTTCGTCCGCTGATTGCCGGCAACGTGACGTTTTCCGCATTCATCGTCGGTTGGCTGACGCATCTCTTCAATACGGCTCAACTACGACGGGGGGGCGTGGCCTATCCTGCATTCGACGCTGCGTCCCCTGCCGATACCAACCGCGACGGACCGCCGCTCACCTCGGGTGATCGCGTGACCGTTCGCGCGTCCGGTGCAATCCGCGCGACGCTCAACGACCGGCTGATGCATCGTGGATTATGGTTCGAACCGGACATGTTGAAGCATTGCAATCATCAATACAATGTCGAATCCGTGGTCACGAGGCTGATCGACATTGTGACTGGCGAATTGATCTTGCTGAAAACGCCCGCCTACGTCCTCGGCGATGCTCATTTTTCCGGAGAACGACAGCTCTTCAATGCGCAATACGAGCCGCTCTTCTGGCGCAGCGCCTGGCTCGATCGGGTGAGTCACGATGTCCATTGAACGCAAGGCGATATCTGCGTTGAAGTGGGCGACCGGCGCCAAGCTCGTCGTTCAGGTGGCGAGTTGGGCTGGTACGCTGGTGGTCGTCCGGCTGCTGGCTCCCGAAGCATATGGTCTGATGGCGAAGGTCGGCGTCGTGTGCACCGTCGCCGGTGCCATCGCCGATCTTGGTCTTGAAGCGGCGATCGTGCGGTCGTCAGAGCTAGTACGGGATGACGTCCGTAAGCTCTTTAGTTTGTCTCTTCTCTTTGGCGTGGGGATGACCGCGCTCGTAGTGGCGTTGTCCCCGCTCCTCGCGCGCGTCTTCCATGAGCCGCGACTGACGTGGCCGATCGCGGCCGCGTCGCTGCAATTCGTGATCGGCGCGATCGCGGTCGTTCCGAGCGCGCTCTGGGCTCGCGACCTGTCGTTCCGCAATCTCGCGAAAGTCGAGGTTGTGAGCGGCATCTCGACCACCATCGCAACGCTGCTGCTCGCAATGTCGGGCGCTGACGTGTGGGCCCTCGTCCTGGGCACCCTGTTCGGCGCTCTCGTTCGCAGCTCGACCCTTCTCGCGCTCGGGGAGCGCGAATGGCCGCTTCTGTCGTTTCGCGGCGTCGCCGAGCACCTGAAATTCGGCCTGACCGTCGCCAGCGGACGAGTGAGCTACTTCATCCTGGTTCAGTCAGACGTATTGATCGGCAGCGCGTTCCTGTCGACAACGGAGATCGGGCAGTACTCGATGGCTCTGCAATTGGCCACCTTACCCATGGCAAAAATCATGGGGACGATCAATCAGATCACCTTGCCGGCCATGGCTCGGCAACAGAACGATCCATCGCGCGTACGCCATTCGGTTCTCAAGTCGGTTGGACTCATGTCGCTCGTCGCCTTTCCGGCACTCTGCGGCATTTCGGCCGTTGCACCGGAGCTCGTACGAGTCCTCTTCGGGACACGATGGCTGCAAGCGATTCCAGCGTTGATGATTCTCCCGCTGATCGTCCCGATCCGAATGATCTGTGGTGTGCTGTTCACGACCTCACTTGCGCTCGGCAACCGCACGCTCGATTTACGAAACACTGTTGTGAATTTCGTATTGCTGCCGACTGGCTTTTTCATCGGCGCGCATTGGGGGCTCGTTGGCCTCTGCTCCGCGTGGTTGGTCTCCGTCCCCGTCGCGTACGCCTGCAACGTGCCGGCGCTGCTGCGGTTCATTCACCTCAGCGCCCGCGACCTCGCCGCGGAATGCGCGCCTCCGATGCTCGCTTCGGCGGTGATGTACGGCGCGGTCTTCGGCCTTCGGACGGGATTGGTTGGACAATCGCCAATCGTCGCGCTCAATGCGCTCATCGTCGGTGGCGCCGTCGTCTACTGCGCCGTCATGGCGCTCATCTCACCTCGGCACCTGGCGAGTATTCTCGGGTTTGCCCGGTCGATGGTCGCTCGCGGCACGCCGGAAACCGCCTGAATCGAAGACGCTGGTAGCGGACGATAGGCCAGGACGGTCTAATCGCCTCCCACTTGACTCCGCGTAGCCGCGCGCGCCGCCCGAAGCAGGGTTGCTTTCTCGTCGCCGGAGAGGCAAACGATCCAGACCGCCGCCGCCATCAATGGCAGCAGCGCAATGACCTCGGCAAAAAAGACGAAGAGATTGGGTGCGGGGTACGTGCGCTCAACGAGCAAGCTCGCTGCCGCGAAGGGAATCACGGCGATTGCAGGACGGAGAAAAGCCTCGCGCCAGAAGCGACGATGCGAGACGTGAAGGACGCGCTCCGCATACCACGGTCCGACAAACGCCGAAACGATGACTCGCGGGATCATGGTTCCGAACGCCGTGCCAAGGACTCCGAAATGACGAACGAGGACGATGCTGAGGAGAACGTTAATGATTCCCTCGACAATGAACACGGGAATGAGCCCGCCGTGCCGACCAACGCCGAACATCGCCGCAGACACGATCTGATAGCCGGCGAGCGTGAGAAGGTTCATCGACAGTATGACCAAAACCTGGCCGGCGATCTGAGCGTATTCCGGCCCCATCCATAGTCCGACGAACGACTCGCCCCGGAGGATGAACGTGACCGCGATCGGGTACACGACGATGCTCGCGATTCGAGCGTTGCTGAGCATCGCGTCCTGGATCATCGACTCCTGCTTCGTCGCCTCCAGTGAGCTGATCCATGGCGTCAGCGTCCGTGAAATCCCGGCGATGACGGAGCGTGCGTAGTCGATCAACGTCGCTCCGATCGAGAAGTGGGTAATCATCGCCACCGGAAGGAAGGCCCCGATGACGAGCGAGTCACTGTAGAGCATCACGGAATAGCTGACGTGGACGATCGACGCTGTCAGCCCGAATCGCACGAGCATCCTCGCCGAATCCCCGTCCCAAATCCAATTCCGCGGGCGAAGCTGTGGATACGCGCGACGCATGTAGAAAAAAGCGGCGCCCGACACACCGACGTTTGCCGCCAACTGCACGAGCGAGAGCCCAACTAGCCCCTTCCCAGTCGATAGACAAAGGACGATGCCGATGATGCGAGCCGAGCCGACCACGATCTCAATCGCGTTCGTCGTCTCGAAGCGATGCAGGCCAACGAGGATGCCACCGAAGACTCCTCCGATCAGCGAAACCGCCGCACTCGCGCCGCCTACGACGGCAACGATTCGTGCTGCTCCCAGCAGTTCGTGCGGCACCTGAAAGACTCGTCCGATCAGGACCGCCATGACCGCTGATAGGGCGATTGCGGCAGCGCCAGCGATACTGAAGATCCGGACCGCGGACGTGTACAACCGGCACGATCTCTCGTGCTCGCCAGCCGCATGAAATCGCGCAACGTATCTAGTGACGGCAGCCCTGACGCCGATGTCGAGCAGGCCAAGATTGCCAACCATCGATCCGAGAAGCACCCACGCGCCATATTGCGTCTCACCGAGCGACTTGACGACAAACGGAGAGATGAAAAAGCCTGTCGCCGCGGCGAAGACAAAACCTCCCCAGTTGGACAAGATGTTACGCGTAATGCTCGGCCTGTACGACATTGCTCCTTGATCAGTCAAGTGTATGCGATGTTAGTCTGTCAAAACGACAGTCGAAGAGTCAGCCGTCGATATGATCGGGAACCGATTCAACTGACACGGTCAGAGAGACTCGACTGGTAGATCGCGAGCTGCAATGCAAAATCGGGACGATCGCGGAGCGTTGCGCGATCCCGGTGGTCAGCCGATGCAATGCTTGCGACCGCGGTGAGCCGCGGAATGCTTCGATCACGAAACGAACGGCGACCTAGTCCCCCGCGAGACGTCGGCGTATGTACGCTCGTATTCCGAGAGCCATGGTTCGACCGCAAAGGCGGCGTCGAGTCGCTGGGCCGCCGTGATCGCCCGCATACTGGCCGCATCCCGATCGGTGACTGCGTTCTGGATTGCGACCGCGATCGCCGAGGCGTCTTCGGAAGAAACGAGAAGGGCGTCGGCATCGGATACGACGTCAGGCACGCCCCCCACGCGAGTCGCAATGATCGGGACCTTCGCGGCCATTGCCTCGAGAAGGGTGATCGGAGTGCCTTCGGTTCGCGAGCTGAGCACAAAGGCGTCGAATGCCTTGAGGAGGGATCCGGCATCATCGATGATCCCGTGCCAGCGAACGCGTGAAACGACTCCAAGCTGCTGGGCACGACGCACGAGAGCGGGTCGCTCCGGTCCATCACCGATGAACGAGAGTCGGATATGATCGTCGAGATATGAAAGCGCGTCCAAAGCAACATCAGCACCTTTTTCATTCGTCAATCGCCCTACCCAACCAACGATCACCTCGTCGGCTGGCAGACCG
>DATCXH010000858.1:0-2808 GCA_036565925.1 Vicinamibacterales bacterium | reverse complement strand
AACGTAGCGGGCATCGTCTCGACCTGCCTCCGGAATATCGGAGGCCGCGCGTTCTCATCATTCGACGTCACTGATCCTCGACGTGTCGCAGTGAACTCCGATATTTCGGAGGTCTGACCGGTTAACCGTGCGTGAGCGGTTCGCGTCGGCTTTACCCGACGCTTCTCGATCGCACCGCACATTCCTCCGCAAAACGCCTGAATCGATTGGTTCCACCTGCACGTTGGGCAGGCGGGCATGAAAGGTGCTCAAGAGGCAGCCAATGCGACTCGGACTCGGTGTAGCGATGTGTCTTCTCATTGGGGCAGTCTCGGCGTTCGCTCAATCCACTCCGTCCGATGCGCTGTCGCGCGCAGCGTGCGTTGCAAGCGGCACTGAACGCACCTACTGCGCCGGCGATACCTCCGCCGGTGTCATGTTGATCAAATCGAATGGCCCCACGGAATGTCTTCTTGGCCGCAACTGGGGCTACGACCAGCGAGGTGTGTGGGTGAGCGACGGCTGCAACGGCGAGTTCGCGTTCGGTGCGCCGTCACAACAGGTGACGACCCCCGATACCACGCCAGCACCTCAGAACCCGCGCGAGCCCACGCCACGCATCGAGACGTGGGGCGAGTTCGATCCCGGCGACGGCTTTCTCGTCGCCCGTACTAAGTTTGGCGAGCTGGCCATCAGCGGCTATGGCCTGGTGCGGTTCATCGATCAGACGCCCGTCTCGCAGACATTCACCGATCACCTTGGCGTCGAGCGCACGACCGACGGTCGCAACGATATCTGGCCGCACCGCATCATCATTTATCTCAAGGGTTGGCTCGCCGACCCGAAGTTGATTTACACGGTGTTCTTCTGGACGGTGAACGCCACCGACCAGCGCGCCATCTTCATCAACCTGGGCTACCAGTTCAGCCGCAAGTTCAGCGTCTACGCCGGCATTGCCGGAAACCCCGGCACACGCTCGATGCAAGGGTCGCATCCGTATTGGCTCGGTCACGACCGGGTCATGGCCGACGAGTTTTTTCGGCCCTACTTCGGGTCAGGCGTCTGGGCGCAAGGCGAGGCGTTCAAAGGGTTTTGGTACAACGCCATGATCGCCAACAGCAACAGTCAGCTTGGTGTCACCGCCGTCGAACTGGATCGGCGATACACCACCAGCGGATCGCTGTGGTGGATGCCGACGACGAAGGAGTTCGGTCCGCGCGGTGGCTACGGCGACTACGAATGGCACGAAGACATCGCCACACGGTTCGGGATCTCGACGACGCAGAGTCGTGAGCAGCGGTACACCGACACGACGACCAACGCCACAACCAACACCACGCTGAAACTCGCCGACAGCGTCAACGTGTTCGATCGGGGCGCGCTGGCGCCGGGCGTAACGATCGATCAGGTCGACTTCCGCATCCTGTCGTTCGACGCCGGAGTGAAATATCACGGCGTCTTTCTGCAGACTGAGATCTATCACCGCTGGCTCGACAACTTGATCGCCGACGGTGTGCTGCCGGTCAGCTCGATTCTCGACCGCGGCTACTACGTTCAAGGCGCGTTCTATCCGCTGCCCAAGAAAATCGAAGTCTACGGCGCAACTTCGCAAATCTACGGCGACAAGGATGCCGGCTTTGGCAACGCGTCCGAGTATCTCGCCGGCATGAACTACTACCCGTTCGATACACGAGACATCCGTCTGAACGTGCAAGTGATCGACGTGAACCATTCGCCGGTGAGCAGCACGTTTGGCTACTACACCGCCGGTCAGGATGGCACGACGGTGTCTGCGGCGTTCTCGGTTTTGTTCTGAGCGGAGGGAGCCAGAAGAGAGAACCGCCATGACAGGGAAACACCTCCTCAGTCGCCTGTCGTTCGTGTTCGGTGCCGTCGCGTTGCTCTTCGCGTCGCTGCTCACGGTCATCCGCGCGCAAACCACGGCGCGCGGCGACGAGTTCAACGACTCGCACTTTCACTTGACCAACTACGTTCAGCAGGGGATCGAGCCGCGCCAGTTCCTCGAGATCATGGGGAACCGCGTCTCACGATCCACGCTGTTCGGCATCCCGTTGCAGCAGCAATGGTCCTACGCGAACTCAGGTGAGTTCGCTCCGACCTACTACCTGCAGAGCGACGCGCCGCTCTACTACTACTCGTTCACCGACGCCTACATCGCCAGCGTCTACCGCGCCTTGTCGAAGGACGAGCAGGCGCGCTTCGACCCGATGATCACGGGCTTCAATCCCGCTGACATGTACGGCGTCGATCACATCCGCCGTGTGCTGCAGACGTTTCCGGGAGTGTTCTCCGGCATCGGCGAGTTCACCATTCACAAGGAGTTCGTCTCGGGCAAGATTCCGGGCGAGACCGCCAGCCTCACCAATCCCGCGCTCGATCGGATTCTCGACTTCGCTGCCGACGCCGGTCTCGCGGTGATCATTCACAACGACATCGACGTGCCGTTCGCGAAGACCGACGCCGAGCCGGTCTATCTGACGCAGATGAAGGCGCTCCTCAAGCGTCATCCGAAGACGTCGATCATCTGGGCCCACATGGGCCTCGGACGCATCGTGCATCCCGTGCGCGCGTCGGCGGAGGCAGCCGAGCGCGATCCCGCCCAGGTCCAGGTCGTCGAGGCGATGCTGAAGGATCCCGCGTTCAGCCATGTCTCGTTCGACATCTCGTGGGATGAAGTCGCGAAGTATGCGGTGGCGACCCCGGAAGCGATAGCCCGAGTCGTCACGGTCCTGAATCGCTACCCGGACCGATTCCTGTTCGGCACGGATACGGTCGCACCGACGGGGCCGGAGCCGTACTACGCCGTCT
>DATCXH010000793.1:0-11694 GCA_036565925.1 Vicinamibacterales bacterium | reverse complement strand
ACCGCACCAGAGGCCCGGACCTGCATCTGATGATTCGTGAAGTATGGTGCGGGCAGAACCACCTCATCACCAGGGTTCACGAGCGTCGTCAAGACCGTGGCGAAGGCATGATTCGCGCCGGCGGTGATGACCAGATCCTCGAAGCTGCAGGAAATCCCGAACGCAGCCAGCCGTTCGGCGAGCAAGGACCGTAACTTCGGACGGCCAGGGTCTGTTGAATAGGAGTGCACGTCCCGCGTGTGGAGTGCGGCGTCTGCCGCGCGAAGCGCAGAGGGCGGCGGCGGGAAGAACGGCAGCGCCTGTCCGAGCGAGATGACGTGATGCCCCTGTGCCCGCAGTTCCGCGGCGCGCACGTTGAGCGGATCGAAGGGCGGCAGCTCGATGTCGAGCACGCGCGAGGGAATGCGCATCACTGCCTCTGGAAGATATCATTCGCCCATGACCGTCGAAGCCCCGGCGCTGGTGCGTCCGATTGGTGCTCGCTACGACCGGCAGTTCTACACCGGTATGGCGATCGCCGCAGCGGTGGTCGTCTTTGTCGGCTTTGCGCCGACGTTCTTCCTGCGGGGCAGCTACCAGACCTCACTGCTGCCGACGTACCTCCAGGTGCATGGCATCCTGTTCACCATTTGGATCGCGCTCTTCATTGCACAGACATCGCTCGTCGCGGCGCGACGGACCAACGCACATCGGCGTCTTGGCTGGGCGATGGCGGCACTCGCCGCGGTGATGGTCGTGGTTGGCACGACTGCCGGAATCTGGTCGATGCGTCGTCAGGTTGATGATGGCTTCGTCCAGGAGGCGCAAGCGTTTCTCGCGACGCCACTCTTTTCAATGATGGCGTTTGCGGGGTTTGCGGGTACGGCGATCGTGCGGCGCCGCGATTCGCAGACACACAAACGGCTGATGCTCCTCGCCACGATCGGCATCCTCGATGCAGCGGTCGCGCGACTGCCGTTCGAGTTTTTGCGGACGTCGAACTGGACCTATCTGCCGGCGACCGACGTGTTTCTGTTGACAGCGATTCTGTACGACGTCGTCTCACGGCGCACTGTGCATCAGGCGTACGTCTGGGGCGGTCTCGTCCTGATCGTCGAGCAGGCGTTGCGCGTTCCTGTCGGCGAGACCGCGGCCTGGCAAGCCATCGCTCACGCGATCATCGGGGGAGGGTCGTAGCGTTACGAGACGGCGTCGCGGCGCGAAGCGCACCGACCAGCGCGGTCGCAGCGTTGCCGAGCAGCACCGTATCCACCCCGGCCACAATCATCGTGAAGCCCTCGTCGATGTACGGCCGTACGGCGTCGGCTGTGAGACCGAAGATGCCGAGCGGCAAGCCGACAGCCTGACACGCCGTTCGCACACGTTCGATTGCCGCTCGCACATCGGGGTGATCCACCGCACCGGGCAGGCCGAGACTTGCCGAGAGATCGTACGGCCCGATCAACACGCCATCGACACCATCGACACGCACAATGTCCTCGATGCCGGCGACTGCATCGCGGTGCTCGGCCTGGACGATCACCGCCGTCTCCTCGTTCGCGGTCTGCATGTATTCGCGGACCTTCAAGCCGTAGCGATGCGCGCGGGCAATACCGAGTCCGCGCTGACCGATCGGCGCATACTTCGCCGATTGGACGATGCGGCGCGCCTGATCCGCCGAGTTGACCTGCGGGACGATGATTCCGGCTGCACCGATGTCGAGCGCCTTCTTAATCGGCACATCGTCGCCTGATGTGAGGCGGATGACGCACGGCGTCGATCCCGCCGCTTGAAGCAGCGACTGCATCTGCGAGGTATCGAGTGTCGAGTGCTCGGCGTCGATGAACAGCCAGTCGAATCCAGCTTCGGCCATCAATTCGGCGACAGCGGGGGAGTTGAGTGTCATCAACGGGGCGAACAGCGTTTCACCCGTTCGCAGGCGGGCACGGAATGACTGTGGCATCTGAGAAATGTAGTCCAACACAGGACCAGAACGCATGACGGAAGACGCGGGGGGTGAATCGCTAGGCCGATGTCCGGCTTCGCCTCGAGCTCGGCGTGGTCGCAGGCGTCGGCCACGCGGTATGCCGTCAGCCAGCGCATGGGGTTCTTGTGGCTAAACCGTCTTTGCGTGTTTCGTGGCGAAGAACACGTAGTACACCGGAATCCCAGCCAGCACGATGGCGAATGTGACGCTGGTCCACACCGGGTCGGTCACCAGTGCATTGCCGACCAGATACGCGACGCCGGCGATGAAGACGGCAGGCAGCACGGGATAGCCGGGAACCTTGTACGGGCGCTGCAGATCGGTTCGACGTCGCAGCCTGTAGAGGCCAGCCACGGCGAGTCCGTAGAACGGCCAGATCGAGAGCACGAAGGTGTCGCTCAGTTGCTCGAACGTTCGCGTCAGGACGAACGCGACGCCGAGCAGTGCGGCCAGTGCGATGGCGACGTAGGGTGTGTGATAACGCGGATGCACGCGGGCGATGACGGGGAAGAACAGGCCTTCGTCGGCCAGTGCGAAGAACACGCGCGGCGCGGTCAGCATGATGCCAATCAGCGCACCGAAGGTGGAGACGGTGACCACGACCGAGACGAATGCGACGCCGACGCGGCCGACGATCGCCTGCATGGTATCCGCCGCGATCAGTGGCGACTGCGCAAGTCGATCGATGGGATTCACATAGAGATACGCGAGGTTCGCCGCGAGATAGACGGCGATGATGGCGACCGTGCCGCCAATGATGGCGCGCGGCAGCGTGCGGTGCGGATCTTTCACCTCGCCGGCGGCGAACGCCACATCAGCAAACCCATCATAGGCATAGAGCACAGAAATGATGGCCAGTCCGAAGAGGCCCGGCTCGACGTTGCCGGCTGATGTCGTGAAGTGTGTTGCAGACGCGTCTGGACCACCGAGCAGGAAAGCCAGCAGCGTCAGCACGACGAGCGCGCCGAACTTGGCGATCGTAGAAACTGTGGTGAACGCGGCGCCGACCTGCGCACCAAGCACGTTGACCATTGCGGAAAACACGATCGTCACCGCTGCGATGATGTTGGTGCGCGTTGGTGCGGGTGTGAAGCCGAGCGAACGTTGCAGGTACTCGCTGAACACGGTAGCGACCGCGCCCGTCGCCGAGGCGCGGATCAGCACCAGCTCCGACCAGCCGAACAGGAAGCCCGCCAGGCGGCCCCACGCGGTGCGAAGATAGATGTACCAGCCGCCTGTTTGCGGCAAAGACGCGGCCAGTTCGGCGACCGACAACGCTCCGCATAACGAAATCAGTCCGCCAAGAACCCAAACCGCCAGCATCAGCGTCGGATCAGGTACACGGGTCGCGATCACGGCTGGCGTCCGGAAGATGCCGGAACCGATGGTGATGCCAATCACCAGGCCGATCGAAGGCCAGAGTCCAAGGCTCCGGACGAGCTTTCTATCGGCCGGTACGGGAGGCGGAGCTTGCCGCGCTGCAGCCGAAGGCGGAGCTTGCGCCGAAGCCGGACGCGAAGGCGGGACAGTCATCGGTGGCCAGTAGGGTAAGCCAAATAGAATGGAAACAGCGTGAGTACGGCGGCCCTGACGGGCACCTCCATCCTGCAGTATCACATCGGCCCACGACTCGGTTCCGGCGGCATGGGCGAGGTCTACGTCGCCGACGACCGGCGCCTCGGCCGTCAGGTGGCGCTGAAGTTCCTGCCGCCCGATCGTCGTCGCGACGCCGACAGCCGGGCTCGTCTCTTCCGCGAAGCACAAGCCGCATCGCTCCTCCAATCCCCCCACATCGCCGTCACCTACGACCTCGTCGAACACGACGATGCGATGTTCATCGCGATGGAGTATGTCGAAGGGGAACTGATCTCGGATCGCATCGCGCGTGGACCGCTGCCGGTCTCCGATGCGCTCGACGTTGCCGCACAGGTCGCCGACGCGCTCGATGAAGCGCACGGCCGCGGGGTGACGCATCGCGACATCAAGAGCGCCAACCTGATTCAGACGCGTCGCGGGCTCGTGAAGGTCCTCGACTTCGGTCTGGCGAAGATGGACATCCCCTCGTCTGTGGAAGCAAATCTGCAGACGCAGCCCGACATCCTCGTCACGGCGCCGGGCATGGTGCTCGGCACCATCGCGTATATGGCGCCAGAGCAGCTGCGCGGGGATGCGGTCGATCACCGGGTCGATCTCTGGGGCCTCGGTGTCGTGCTCTACGAGATGTTGACCGCGACGCTGCCCTTCCGTGGCAACACGCTCGCAGCCGTCTTCGATCAAATTCTTCGACAGGATCCACCGTCGGTCCGGCAGGTCAATCCGGATATCCCGCTCGACGTGGAGCAGATCGTTCGCCGCGCGCTGCAAAAGGCACCGGTATCGCGATACAACGCCGCGCGAGACATGTACAACGCGCTTCGTCACGCGGCTCGCCGCCTCGAGACCGGCGCATCGACGACGGGCGTGCGGCCGGCGGTGCATGTCGAGACCGGCGAGCGAACGATTGCCGTGCTGACGTTTACCAACGTCACCGGCGATGCGGCTGACGACTGGATCGGCACCGGTATCGCCGAAACGGTGACCTCCGATCTGAAGAACGTCCGCGACGTCATGGTGATCGGCCGCGCGCAGGTGTTCGAGCAATTGAAGAACGTCGAGGCGGAGACCGGCCGAAGCGGCGACAGCCTGGCGATTGAGATTGGCCGCCGACTCGGAGCGTGGTGGGTCGTCTCTGGTGCGTATCAACGCATCGGTGATCGCATCCGCATTACCTCGCAGTTGGTCGAAGTCCTGAACGGTACGTTGCTGCGCACGGTGAAGATCGACGGACGCGTCGACGAGATCTTCGAGCTGCAGGACCGCATCGTCTTCGACTTGAGCCGCAGTCTGAACGTCAAGCTGGGGAAGGCCGAGGCAGACGCGATCGAGCGCGATGAGACCTCGTCAGTCGAAGCGTTCGAGGCGTATTCGCGTGGCGTGATCAACATGCGCACCGCTGGTCGTGACGCGATCGACCGTGCCATCGCGCTGTTCGAGCGCGCCGTGCAGCTCGACGCGAAGTACGCGGCGGCGTGGGCGGCATTAGGTGGCGCCTATACGTTGAAAGGCAACTTCCTCGGGATGCCGACATTGCTGGATAAGGCGATCGACCCGCTGCATCGCGCGATTGGACTCAATCCCTCGCTGGTCAATGCGCACGTGTGGCTCGGGACTGCGCTGTTGGGTCTGGGAAAGCTCGATGAGGCGCTTCCCTCACTGCGCAAAGCGATCGAGATTGAACCCGACAGCGCCGATGCGCATCAAACGCTGGGCCGCGCGTATTGGCTCTGGAAGGGACTGGTTCCCGAAGGGATCGCCGAGCTGCGCAATGCACTCGCGCTCAATCCCGAAGCAGGGTACACGTATCTGCAGCTCTCGATGCTCGAAGCGCTCAGCGGTAATCTCGATGCGGCCGAACAGTCGGCGCGTCATGCGATCGAGCTTCAGGAGCGGGCGATGTCGGGCACTGAAGGCTTGTTGATCGTCGGCGCTCATGAGCGGTTGGGCTACGTCCACTATCTGCGTGGCCACTACGATGCGGCATACGCCGAGTTTCGCCGAGAGCTCGAGTGGCTGAACACCAGCGACCACGCGCTGCGCGAACGCACCGTGATCGAACTGCATCAGAAGATCAGCGCGGTGCATCACGCACGCGGTGAAGAGGCCGACGCCATTCGTTTTGGCGATTTGGCGATTCAGGCGCACGCGCGGCGCATTGCGGCCGGTGCCGATGATCCTGCCACGCGCTATTACATCGCTGCGGTGTATGCGCTGCGCGGCGACGTGGCGCACACACGCGAGCACCTGGCGTTGCCGATGAAGCGCCTGCCGGAGTTCACGAAGTGGCGTCTCGCACGAGATATCGATTTCGCTCGCGTCCGCGGTGAGCTCGCCATCTGATGCAGGGATCAGGAATCAGGGCAGGGCACGGATGCCTATCTCTTCTCTCCGACAGCGATCAGTGACAATCCGATTGGAGGCGTGATGAGCCGCTCGAGCGGCAGCGCCCATGGCGCGACCAGCGTTTCGAACAGCTTCACCTGGGTGACGCTGTGCGCGGTGGACTTGGTGATGTGGGCGTTATACATCCATCCGAGCAGGCCGATCGGATTGGTGTAACGCAGTGTCAGCAGCTCGAGCCCGGCGTCACGAAATGCTTTCGCCAGGGTTGGCTTCGAGTAGCGCCGGTGGTGACCGAGCTCGGCGTCGAGCGGTCCGTACGCCGCCTGCACGGCCGGCACGAAAATCAGTACACGTCCGTTCGGAATCAACACGTCCTTGAACGTCCGCAACGCCCCGGCATCGTCCTCGATATGCTCCAGGACGTTCACACAGACCACCGTGTCGAAGCGATGGTTCATCAACTCGGTGCGATCGCACTCCTCGAGGTGGCAGGCCCGCAGCACGAAGCGCGGGTGCCCGTTCATCGCATCCTCCAGCCGGCCGACGCAATTGGCGTTTGGCTCGAGACCCACCACCAGATCGGCGGCGTCGGCCAGTGGCCGGGTCATCGTGCCGATGCCAGATCCGACTTCGAGCACCCGCTTGCCGAGATACGCGCGAAACAGGTTGAACAGGTGCGCGCTATAGCGGCGAGCCTCCTGCATCGTCTCGAGATCGTCGGCGGCGTAGCGCTCCTGGGTCTGCGTATGACGTCGATCGACGTGATTGGCGTGAGACATGTGCTCTGGCACGCTACCATAACCAAACAGGAATCAGGAATCAGGAATCAGGTATCAGGAGTCAGGAATCAGGGAATCGGGAAATCAGGGGAGTCAGGACTCAGGAATCAGAGGAATCAGAATGGAGCGGCGTTGAAAAGAGCCTGGGTGCCAGCGGCTGCCTTGAGCTTGCTGGTCTACACACTCATCACGATCGTCATCGGCCGGGACGTGTTGGCCCATCTCGGATCGGCGATCGCGAATGATCCTGGCGATCCGCTGCTCACCGCTGCGATTCTCAAATGGAATGCCACGCACGTGCCGTTGACCGACGCGTGGTATCAGTTCCCGATCTTCTATCCGACGCGCGACACGCTCACGTTTTCGGAGCACTTGCTCGGGGTCAGCGTCATCGCCTCGCCGATCTACTGGCTGACCGGCAATGTCGTCGTCACCTACAACCTCGTCCTGCTGCTGACTTTTCCGCTGTGCGGGATGGCGATGTATGCGCTCGTCTATCGGCTGAGCGGCAGCGCGGCGGGGGCGTTCGTCGCCGGTCTCGCCTTCGCGTTTGCGCCGTATCGCATCTCACAGCTGCCGCATATTCAGATGCTGGCGACATTCTGGGCGCCGTTGGCGCTGCTCGGCCTGCACGCGTACATCGAGTCCGGGCAACGACGCTGGCTCGTGCTGTACGGCGCGTCGTGGGTGCTTCAGGGCGCGTCGAACGGCTATGCGCTGGTGATGTTCTCGGTCCTCGTCGGTCTGTGGGCGTTGTGGTTTGTGATCCCGAGCCGCAAGTGGCACGCGCTCGGGATGATCGCGCTCGCGACGGTGATTGCCGTCCTGCCGCTCGCACCCGTGCTCTACAAGTACACCACTGTGCATGAGCACTTTGGTTTCGTGCGTGGTTATTGGGAGATCCGCAGCTTCAGCGCCGACATCGCCGGATTGCTGTGCGCACCACAGTTGCTCACGTTCTGGGGATGGGTGCGTGTGAAGTGCGGACCGGAAGGTGAGTTGTTTCCCGGTGTCGCGCTGATGCTGCTGTCGATGCTCGGGCTCGTCGGGATGATCGTGCGGTCGTGGCGATCCGAGTCGATGCAGGGCGCTTCCATCGTGACCTGGTTCCGCCGTGTCCTGCTGTTCATCGCGTCGGTCTACACGATGGTCATTCTCGTGCTGCTCGTCTCGGGCCCGTTCATGTTCGAGCTCGGCCCGCTGCGCGTGCAGGCGTCGACGTTTCGCAAGCCGGTGCAGGTCGTGGCGCTCACGGTGCTGCTCGCGCTCGTGCTCTCGCCTGGCGTACGGGCCATGGTGCGTCAGTCACGCATGATGTGGTTTTATCTGCTCGCCGCAGTCGTGACATGGGCGTTGGCGCTCGGCCCGATGACGACCTTCATGGGAGACCCTGGGATCCCCGGCCCGTATCACTTGCTGATGTCACTGCCCGGTGTGGATGCACTGCGCGTGCCGGCGCGTTTCTGGCTGATGACGACGATCTGTCTGTCAGTGTTCGCCGGCCTCATCGTCTCCGAGTTCCTGCGCGGGCGAACCCGACAGACGGCGGCCATCGCGGTGGTGGCCGTGGGTCTTGCGGTGTTGAGCGACGGATGGGTCGATGGCATTCGCGCGGCCGAACTGCCGCCGGCGGTGCCTGGTGCGGATCGTCTCGCCGGCGCAACCGTCCTCGAAGCACCACCCGATCTCATATTCCGCGACATTCAATCAGTGTTCAGAGCGGTGAATGGTGGATGGAGAACGGTCAACGGCTATAGCGGATGGGGACCGAGTTATTACAACGCGTTCGCCGGCGCGGGCCGCGCCGAATCGAACGACATGTTCACGCCGTTTCAACGTCTTGGCGATCTTTACGTAATCGTCGGGCAGGATGCCTCGCGCATCCGCTCACTGGTCGAGCAACAGCCCGGCGTCACGCGTGTGACCAGTGATAAGACATTCATCGTCTATCATCTGCCGACCCGCCAAGGTGCGCCGCTGTCCCGTCCCGCCGGGCTGAAGCTGCGCCCGCGCGAGCTGCGGTCACAGTGTTCGTCGGAACTGTTGCCGAAAGCGATCGACAACGACGACTCCTCGTTATGGCAATGTGCACTCTGGGACGAGCGTCAAGCGCTCACGATCGATCTCGGTGAAGTTCGGACCGTCGGCGCCGTCGTGAACGATCTCGGTGTGTTCTCCTATTTGTTTCCGACCGCGCTCGTCGTGGAAACCTCAGAGGACGAGACGACGTGGGCTCCTGCGTGGAGCGGCACCGTGCTCGACCGAGCGATTCGTGCCGCCATGGAGGATCCCAAACGCATGCGTATCGTCGTGGACTTCCCGCCACGCCCGGCGCGTTTCGTGCGCATGCGTGCGGCATCGGGCGGCAACGATGCGCCCTGGACGATCGCCGAGCTCGAGGTCTGGTCGTCGTCGGCGGAGGCCCGCGGACATCGTTAAGGCCTCCGCCTTACGGCGGAAGCCCGGGATGTTGAGGCTTTCGCCAGCGGCTAAAAGCCGTTGAAGCCCCCTGGCTTTCGCCTTATGATCGTCAGCCATGTTTCCGGCGCGACGCACCGATCCCGCGCACGATCAGGCACTGAGCGCCGCGCTCGACCGCCTCACCGGAGGAGCCCCGGACCGCGCCGACAACCCTGACGGCTGGATCACCACGATCCGTCGTCTGCCGCCACTCGAGGCACGCTACGCGCCGTTTGGCGATGCGCTCGATCCACGTCTGTGCGACGTGCTTCGCCAGCGCGGCGTCGACCAGGTCTACACGCATCAAGCCCTCGCCATCGATCACGCGCTCGCCGGCCGTCATGTGGTCGTGACGACCCCGACCGCGTCTGGCAAGACGCTGTGCTACAACGCCCCGGTGTTGAGCACGATTCTGCGCGACCCGTCAGCACGTGCGCTCTACCTGTTTCCGACCAAGGCGCTCGCGCAGGACCAGCTCGCCGAGCTGCATGCTCTCTCGGATCATCTGTCGCGGCGGAACGATCTCGAGATCGGTGTGTTCACCTACGATGGCGACACACCGCAGGATGCGCGACGCGCGATTCGCGGCCGTGCGCACATCGTGTTGAGCAATCCGGACATGATTCACTCCGGGATCCTGCCGCATCATCCACGGTGGGCGAAGCTGTTCGAGAACCTTCGCTATGTCGTCATCGATGAATTGCATGCGTATCGCGGGGTGTTCGGCAGTCATTTGACGAATGTGCTGCGACGGCTGCGACGCATATGTCGTCACTACGGATCGACGCCGACGTTTGTGTGTTCCTCTGCGACGATCGCAAACCCTCGGGAGCTGGCTGAAGCGCTCGTGGAACAGCCGTTCGAGCTTGTCTCGGAGAGCGGTGCTCCGCGTGGTGAGAAGTTCTTCCTCTTCGTGAACCCGCCGGTCGTCAACGCGCAGCTCGGCATTCGTCGTTCGTATCTGGCCGAAACGCGGCGCATCGCATCCGAGTTTCTCAAACGCACGCTACAGACGATCGTGTTCGCGCAGAGTCGTCTCGCGACCGAGATTCTCACGACCTATCTCAAGGACGATTTCGGTGGACCTCCGGGAACGGACGAACAGATTCGCGGATATCGAGGCGGGTACCTGCCGCAGCGCCGGCGCGAGATCGAAAAGGGTTTGCGTGAAGGCACAGTCCGAGCCGTGGTCTCAACCAACGCGCTCGAGCTCGGGATCGATATCGGCGCGCTCGACGCCTGCGTCATGGCTGGTTATCCCGGCACCATCGCGGCGACCTGGCAACGCGCCGGCCGCGCCGGCCGTCGCAGCGGCCGCTCGGCGGCGGTACTCGTCGCCAGCAGCGCACCACTCGATCAATACATCGTGCGGAATCCATCGTATTTCTTCGACGCGTCGCCCGAGCACGCGCTGATCAATCCCGACAACCTGCACATTCTCGTCGATCACGTGAAGTGCGCGGCGTTCGAGTTGCCATTCACGACGTCCGAAGAATACGGCCGCCACAATCTTCAGGAAGTCCTTGGCGTGTTGGAGGAGGGCGGGTTCGTTCACCGTTCGGCTGGTGCGGACGGAGAGGGCGTCTGGCAGTGGACGAACGAGTCCTATCCAGCCGACGCCGTGAGCCTCCGGTCGATCTCGTCGGACAACTTCGTGGTCGTGGACACGACGCACGGCGCTGATGTGATCGGCGAGACCAGCTTCAACAGCGGGCCGTCCACCTTGCATGAAAAGGCGATCTACCTCGTCGAGGCCGCGCTGTATCAGGTCGAGAAGCTCGACTTCGAAGGGCGCAAGGCGTACGTGCGCCAGATCGACTGTGACTATTACACCGACGCGATCACGTACACGAAGGTCACAGTTCTCGAAACGTTTGAGGCTGGCGAGTCCAGCGGTTCCGGCGGGTCTACAGAACAAGACCCGCCCGATGCCAGTGCAGGGGGGTCCAAAGAGCAGGACCCGCCCCACGCCTGCCATGGTGAGGTACATGTGTCGTCGCGCGTGGTCGGCTTCAAGAAGATCAAGTTCTATACGAACGAAAACGTCGGCTCGGGTGAGCTCGATCTTCCTGAGCAGGAGATGCACACGACCGCCTACTGGCTGACCATCCCGCGTGACGTGATGGCGGCGCTGCCGTATGCGGCCGACGATCGGCGCGACGGTGTGGTCGGTCTGTCGTTTGCGATGCGCCAGGTCGCACAGCTTCTGCTCATGTGCGATCGCCACGACATCGGCATTTCGATCGGCAGTGGAGAGCAGGGTGAGCAGACGGATCTGACTCGCATGGGGCAACCGGTGACGCTCTCGGACGAACCGAGAATTTTCGTCTACGACAACTATCCCGGTGGAGTGGGCTTCAGCGAGCCGCTGTTCCGCATGGACGAGGAACTACGGCGACGCACTCACGATTTGATCGCGGGATGTGAGTGTCAGAGCGGGTGCCCGACCTGTGTCGGTCCGGTCGGCAACACCGGGCCGATGGCCAAGCGCGTCGCGCTTCGCATCCTCGAGCTCCTTCACTCGAGTCCTTCGCTCGGCGCAGGCCCTTC
>DATCXH010000922.1:0-3800 GCA_036565925.1 Vicinamibacterales bacterium | reverse complement strand
GGCCGCCGGGTAACCGGCGAAGCGCGCGTCGGTCTCGAGCATGGCCACGCCGTCGACGGCATAGCCGACGCGCCGCTCTCTCGTCGCCGCGAGCTGCTGCAGGAAGATGCTCGTGCCGCCGAGCAGCAGCACCGAGATTGCGACCTGCGCGACGATGAGCGCGTTCTTGAGCGTCAGCCGGCGATGGTCGATCGGCTGCAGCCCCTCGTCTCGCAGCGTTTGCAGCAAATCGACCCTCGTCGCTTTGATTGCCGGCGCCAGGCCGAACACGACGCCCGTCACGAGGGACAGCGCGATCGCAAAGGCAAGTACGCGGTAGTCGACGTTCATATCCACTCTGAACGGCAGGTCGATCGTCTGCAGCGCTCGCATGCCCCACCACGCCAGCACGCAGCCGACAATGCCGCCGGCAAGCGAGAGCAGGAGGCTTTCGATCAGCAGATGCCGCACGAGCTGACGTCGCGTCGCACCCATGGCCAGCCGCACTGAGACTTCCTTCGCACGCGCCGCGCCGCGCACGAGGAGCAGCGTCGCCAGGTTGCTGCACGCGATCGCGAGCACCAGGCCGACGATAAAGAGCACGATCGAGGCGAGCGCCATGAACGGCACGTCGGCTTGTGGGTGGATCCGCACGTCCGTTGAAGGTATGACCGTGATTCCCGGCCCCATCGCGAACTCACCAGAGTTGCGGAATTGGTCTGGATTCTCCTCGACGAGCCGACGTCCCAGTACGTCCATGGCCGCTTTGGCTTGCGCCACGCTCACGCCCTCGCGCAGACGCGCTTTCACGAACAGCGGTACGAATATCGTCGGCGCGTCGGGGAGCGCGCCCATTGCCGTCAGTTCAGGCACTGCCGTGATCGGCAACCAGAAATCGGTGCCGAGTCCGAGGTCGAGGGTGCCGCGCAGATTGGCCGGACCGACCCCGACGATCGTCACCGGCTGACCCTCCATGCGAATCACGCGTCCGACGATAGACGGGTCCGCGTGAAAGAGTCTGGTCCATGCCTGATGCCCGAGGACGGCGACCAGAGGAGCGCCACGCCGTTCCTCGGTCTGATCGAACCAGCGCCCGAGCGACGGCTGCAATCCCAGGACGCTCAGATAGGTCGGGCTCGCAAACTCGACGACGGCATTGCGAACGGCGCCGTCGTGGAGATAACGGGTTGGGTTCGGGATGCTGGCGGCCATCGTCCCGGCAAAGATGTCGGTGTACTCCGCGATCGCCATGTAGGCGGAGTACGACGTGACGATCATCGGCTTGCCGGAACGGTCGTTCTGATAGATATTGACCAGTCGATCGGGATTCGCGAATGCCTGACGACGGAACAGGACCGCGTTCACGACGCTGAAGATCGCTGTATTGGCGCCGATGGCGATGCCGAGGATGAGAACCGCAGCCGTCGTGAATCGCCAGTCGCGCACTAGCCGACGGAGTCCGTGACGCGTGTCGCGCACGAGCGCATCCCACGCGCCGGTGCCGCGCGCGTCGCGGGCCGCTTCCTTGATCTGCTCGACACCGCCGAACAGCCGCAACGCCTGAAGCCGCGCTTCCTCGCGCGACAGGCCCGTCGTCTGCAGACGCTCGGTCTCGCGATCGAGGTGGAGCTGCAGTTCTTCGCTGAGATCAGATTCGCGTCGAGCGCGGAATACGATCGATCGCAGCCGGCTTCGCAGGATGTGCCACGCCCGCACGGTTATGTCCTTTGCAGCAGGAGATTGACGCCAGCCGACAGTCGTTCCCACTTTTCGACTTCGGTCGTCAGCTGTTTGCGGCCGGCTTTTGTCAGGGCGTAGAAGCGCGCGCGACGGTTGTTCTCGGATGCCCCCCACTCGGCCGCGATCCAGCCCTGGTGTTCGAGGCGGTGCAGCGCCGGGTAGAGCGAGCCCTGCTGGACGCGGAGCAATTCATCGGAGATCTGGTTGATCCGCTGGGCGATCGCCCAACCGTGCATCGGTTCGAGCGCGATCGTGCGCAGGATCAATAGATCAAGAGTGCCTTGGAGTACGTCGGTCTGGTCGCTCATTCGCCTCCGCGATCCATCTGTGCCTCTCTTGTAGATTGGCCAAGGGAGGAGACGGCCGCGAGCACTGAAAGGTTCACTCGTCAGGCCGCGATGGCGCGAACGGGAAGCCTGGCCGGTCCGTGGCCGATCGTCGTCATCCACGGCTCTGCATCGCCGGCTGCCTCGAAGCGCTGAATTTTCGGCAGCATGGCGCCGAGCATCGCGTCGGCTTCGAGTTGCGCGAGCGTTCGCCCCACGCACATGTGCACGCCGGCGCCCCAGCCGACCTGACCACGAAGATCGCGGCTGATATCGAATCGATCGGGGTCGGCCCACTTGCGCGGATCGCGGTTGGCGGCCGCGAACAAGAGGCCGCACCGTGTGCCGGCTGGAATGACGTAGCCGTCGACGTCCACGTCGCGTGTCGTGATGCGGCCGGCCATACGTGACGGCGAATCCCACCTGAGGCTCTCGTCGAACGCGATTCGCGTCATCGATGGGTTCTGCCTCAACGCTTGATATTGGTCGGGGAACTCGCAGAACGCTCGGATGGCAGTGCCGAGCGTCATAACGGTGGTATCTGCAGCGGCAGAGAGCAGTATCCCAACCAGCAGCTTCGCCTCGGCCTGCGTGATTTCCCCGCGATCGGCCGCATGGAACATCGCCATTCCGAGCCCGTCCGGGTCGAGATTTTCTCGGTTGCAACACTCTTCGACCCACGCCAACACTGGCTCGTTGCCGACCATCGCTTCCTGAAACAACTCATTCATCGGACCCATCGTCGCCCACACCATGTGACCGAACGCTTCCATGTGTTCGCGACCGGGCACCGGCAGTCCGAGCAAGTCGGGTAGCACCTTATAGACGAACGGGCGGCAGATTCCGGCGACCGCGTCGAACTCGTCTCGAGAACTGAGCACGCGATCGACGACGAGCTCTGCATCCTTGGCGAACGCCTGGCCCATGCGGTTCAGCGCCTTCGGCGACAGCGCATTGGCGATGACGACGCGAACCTCCGTGTGACGAGGAGGATCGTCGGTCAACAGGATTTCGGGTCTGACGGACGCCGGATCGTGCCACGGTCGCGATCGACTCGAGAACGAGCGCCAGTCGGAGAGGGCGGCTGATACATGACTGAAGCGCCCGAGGACCACGATGTCTTCCCGGCCGAGGCGAACGACGGGTGCGAGCTCGCGCACGCGATCGTCTACGGCCCGCGCGTTCCGTACGGATTCCGCGTTGAAGATGTCAGTGTCGAGCGTTGGGATCGCGTGTGCCATGTCGCCTCTGAGGTTGGCTGAGTGTAAGCTTTCGAACCCACCGATGGTGCGGATTCAGTCGGGGCAGGCACCATTCAGACTGATCGTGATCGACAGCGCGCAATTCCCAAAGGGTAACTAACGGTCCGCCCTAAAGGCGGACGCTACATCAAGCCGGAAGACGGACACGACCGAAGATCACCGCGGTGTCGTGATCATCCGTGCGTCCGTTTCTGCGATCGGCGTGCCTGGTTGGAGCGTGTAGGCGAGCGGCCCGTCGCCGAACACGCGGCGGAGGCACTCATGGACGTAAATCGGAGGTGTGCCGCCGTCGAACTTGTGCTTGATAACGTCGAAGACGTGCAGCAGTGGCTTGCTGTTTTCATCGAAGTCGGCGTCAAGGAGAAAGACGTCCTTCCCGAGCCTACGGCGTTCCAGGGAGCAGCACGGGCGGCACGCGTCCCGACACATGACAGGAAGGACCGTCAGCGCACGGGCGACGCGAACCTTCTCACGCGCCGCGCCGAGATCGATC
>DATCXH010001138.1:0-10318 GCA_036565925.1 Vicinamibacterales bacterium | reverse complement strand
ATAGTTCTGCGCGCGATCGCCCGCCTGCATCGAGACGGTGAGGCTCTCACCGCGACCGAGGAAGTTCGAGGTCTGGAACGCGAGCTGGCCAAAGAAGCCTTCGTATTGCGAGACGCCGGCGCCGAAGGTCAGCTGATTCCGGTTCTGCTCTTCGAACTTCAGCGTGACATCGACGTTGTTTTCCTTGCCCTGCGTCTTCTCGACCTTCATGTCGCTGTCGTTGCCCTTCAGCTCCTTGAAGTAGCCAAGCTGGTTCAGACGACGGACGCTGTACTTCAACGCTTCGGTATCGAAGACATTGCCTTCGATCAGCCGCATCTCGCGCCGGATCACGTTGTCGCGCGTGGTGGTGTTACCGGTAAACGTGATGCGGTTGACGAAATACTGCGGCCCTTCCGTGATCTGCATCGTCACGTCGACGACGGGCGGCTTCGACGCATCCTCTTTCGCTTTCGCGGTCCCGGCGGGTTTCGGCTCTTCCGGCGCCGCGAGCGCTGGCGGCACGAGCGCTGCGAGCATCGCCTCGGGATTGTTGGGATCGTCGCTGTACTTGCGCATCTCGAAGGGCGTCCATTCCATGAAGCCCCTGCTGCCGTAGACCTCCTGAGCCTTCTTGTTGCCGTCGTTGATCTTCTTCTTGCTGTACCACTCGCCCGGCTCAATCTTGTAGAGCGTGCGGAGCCCGGTGCTGTTGACCAGCTTGTTGCCTTCGAACGACAGTTCGCCAAACTTGTAGCGCTTGCCTTCCGTGACCGGAATGCGAAGCTGCACCCAACGCGTCTTGCCGTCCTTGGTATCTTCGAGCGTCTTGACTTCGGGATTGCCGACACGGGCCTGCGGATAGCCCTGGTTCTGGTAGTACTCGACGACCTTGGCGGCGTCCTCTTCGAACATCGCCGCTTTATAAGTGCCGCCGCCGGTGATGAAACCGAGAAGGCCCTTCGGCTTGTTCTCCTTCATCTTCTTCTCGAGCGTGCCGTCGCTGATTGCCTGGTTGCCGACGAACTCGACATCGCGAATTTTGATCTTCGGTCCCTCACCCACCGTGAACGTCACGTTCACCAGCTTCGGTCCACCGGCAACCGGCGAGACCTTGTGGCCCACTTCGGCGTTGGTGAAGCCCTTCTCCGCCATCAACTCGCGGAGCACGCCTTCGACGCGGCGAATCGATCCTTCGTCGAGGAACGAGTCGAGACGGACTTCGATGTTACGTTCGCGCAGCTTATCGTCGATGTCCGAGCGCTTGATGATGCTGATCGAGTCGCCCTTGGTGTTGCGGTAGTCGACGATCTTGACGCGCTCGCGCTCCTCCATCCGGTAGACCACCATCTTCCCCACCACACCGTTCTCGAAGGTGTGGTCGGTCACTTCGATGGACAGGTCCTCGAGGAACTTGGTATTCCAGAGCGCCTTGAAGTCGGCGCGCATGGTGTCCTCGGCCGCCTCGTCGTAAGGGACGAACTTGCCCTGCGACGGCGCGCTGACCGGGAGCTTGATCCAATACAGGTAGGTCTCGTTCTCGACCGTGGAGGTGTTGCCTTGACGGTCGAAGCACAATTCGAGGGTCCAGATGAAGGGTGGAGATCCCGCCGGAGGCAGAGCGGCCGGTTCACCGACAGGCGTGCCACACGCGGTTTTCGCGATTGTTGCCGGCGCCGCGGCGGCAGGAGCTGACGCAGCTGGAGCTTGGGCGGCTGGCGCTTGCTGCGCGTGAACCGCACCGGCGCCACCGACTCCGACGAAAGCTGCGATGAGCAGGGTAGAAAGAGACTGCGTCCTCATTACCAGAAACACCTTAGTTTACAGGATTTAGGACGCAGGGAGCGATTGGTTGGCTTGGACGGGTCGCGCCGGGTCTACAAAACAAGACCCGGCCTACATGTGCAAGATATGGGGCGGGTCCTTGTTTTGTGGACCCGCCCGCGCTATTGAAGACGGCGACCGGCGGTAACTTCGGCACCGGCCGGACGATACGCGAGCTGACCGCCTTCGAGGTATACCTCGACCTCGCCGTCGTGGAGGTTGCCTCGGATCAACTCCTCAGACAACGGATCCTCCACATACCGCTGAATGGCCCGGCGAAGCGGACGGGCACCATACGAGCGGTCTTTGCAGGTGACGTCGATGATCCAGTCGATGACCTCCGGCGTCAGCGCGATCTTCATGCGCCGGTCGACGAGGTTCGCGTTCAGCTGATTGACCAGCAGGGACATGATCCGCCGCAGGTCCTCGTCCGAGAGCGCGTCGAAGACGATGATTTCGTCGATGCGGTTGATGAACTCGGGATTGAAGGTGCGCTTCACTTCGCCGAGCACCATGTCGCTGACGTTCTTGTCGATGACGCCAGTATCACTGGCCTGGAACCCGAGCGACGATTTCTTCTGGATGAAGCGCGCCCCGATGTTCGAGGTCATGATGATGATCGTGTTCTTGAAGTTGACCCGGTTCCCCAGACCATCCGTCAGGTGACCATCTTCGAACACCTGCAACAGGATGTTGAAGATATCCGGGTGTGCCTTCTCGACCTCGTCCAACAGCACGACCGAGTAGGGATTTCGCTTCACCTTCTCCGTCAGCTGGCCGCCTTCTTCGTGGCCGACGTATCCCGGAGGCGACCCAATCAGCTTCGACACCGAGTGCTTCTCCATGTACTCGGACATGTCGAAGCGAATCAGCGCGTGGTCGCTCCCGAACAGGAAGTTCGCGAGCGCGCGGGCCAACTCCGTCTTGCCGACACCGGTCGGGCCCAGGAAGATGAAGCTGCCCACCGGACGGTTCGGGTTCTTCAACCCGGCACGTGACCGGCGGATCGCACGAGAGATTGCCGAGATCGCCTTCTCCTGGCTGACCACGCGCTTGTGGAGGTCGGCCTCCATGCGGAGCAGACGATCGCCTTCATCCTGATTGATCGAGGCAATCGGGACGCCGGTCCACTTCGACACGACTTCGTCGATGTCGGTCTTGCTGACCATCACGCGACGCGCGCTCGACTTCACGTCGAAGCGCTCGCGCGCAAACTGCAGGTTCTCGCGTGCCGAGACTTCCTGCTCGCGATAGAACTGGGCCTTCTCGAAGTCCTTCTGCGAGACCGCGTTCTCCATCTGCTCGACAGCGACGCGAATGCTCTTGTTGATCTCGCCGAACTCTTCGCTGTAGCCCGCTTCCTTCAGCTTGGCCCGTGCACCGGCCTCGTCCACCAGATCGATCGCCTTGTCAGGCAGGAACCGATCGGTGATGTAGCGGCTCGACTGATAGACCGCCGCCTCGATGGCTTCGGGGGTGTACTCGACGTGATGGAACTGCTCGTAGCGGTCCTTCACGCCCATCAGGATCTCGATCGTTTCCTTCTCCGCCGGCGGATCCACTTTGATCGCCTGGAAGCGGCGCTCGAGTGACCGATCCTTCTCGATGTACTTCCGGTATTCCGCAGGCGTCGTCGCACCGATGCAGCGAATCTCACCGCGTGACAGCGCCGGCTTGAGGATATTGGCCGCGTCGAGCGACCCCTCCGCCGACCCCGCACCCACGAGCGTATGGAGCTCGTCGATGAACACGATGATGTTCGGGTTCTCGGTCAGCTCCTTCATGATCGCCTTGAGGCGCTCTTCGAACTGACCGCGGTACTTGGTGCCAGCGACGATCAATGAGATGTCGAGCGCCAGGATTCGCTTGTCAGCGAGGAAGTGCGGCACGTCGCCGTAGACGATCTTCTGCGCCAGGCCTTCGACAATGGCCGTCTTGCCGACGCCGGGCTCGCCGATGAGCACGGCGTTGTTCTTGGTGCGGCGGCAGAGGACCTGCTGCACGCGCTCGAGCTCGTAGTCTCGCCCAACCAGCGGATCGAGCTGGTTCTTCATCGCCGCCTCAGTGAGGTCGCGACTGAATTCGGCGAGGAGCGGGGTCTCCTTGACCCGGGTCAGTGTGGTCTTCTCGTTCAATAGCTGGACTATGTCCTCACGAACCGTGTGAAGTCGCATCCCCTTTTCCATGAGGATGGACGCGGCGACGCTGCGCTCTTCGCGCAGGATGCCTAGCAGAAGGTGCTCGGTGCCAATGTAGTTGTGCAGCAACCGATCAGCTTCCTCAGCGGCACACTGAAGAACGCGCTTGGTTTCAGCGCTGAACGGAATTTCGACCGAGGTGGAGACCTTCTCGCGGAAGACCGTCCGACCTTCGATTTCCTTGCGGATATTCTCGAGGGACAGGTGCGAACGAGCGAAGATCCGGCTCGTTAGCCCCTTTCCTTCGCGAATCAGGCCGAGAAGGAGGTGCTCGGTCTCAATCGAGATGCTCCCGAGCTGGCTGGCCTCATATCGGGCAAAGAAGAGAACCCGTCGCGCCCGTTCCGTATAGCGTTCGAACATCCGGCCTGCCTAGGGTTTGAGGTCGCCTGAGTAACTCAGAACCTCGTGTGATTCATTATAAGGCAAAGCTTCGGCGATACAATGGCCCCTCGCGTCTAAGTCCCACGTCCCGTTAGATTTCGACGCGTGCTTCGGGCACATGCCTTCGCTGCCGTGCTCCTGACTGATACGACGCCGTACCGTATCGTCCCGGTCCCTGCCCCCCTTGACAGCAACTCTTATCGGCACGTAGGCCCTCACTCTTTCCTCCTGTTTCACGAAACGTGCCTACCGGCACAGCGGAAGACCGTCTTTTCGATGATGGCTCGCTGCGCGATCTCGTCGTAGGCAAGGAAGTGCCGGGACTGCCGGTGTTTGGCGTGCGCTTCGGGGGCGTCGTAGACCTCGTGCAGTATCCAGCGAGTGGGCTCGTTGACGTCTTGACTGACGTCAAAGCGCCGACATCCTTCATCGTTGGCTACGGATTCCCGTGCGTTATGAAGCAATGCCTCTTCAAACTCCGTCCGCATTTCCGGACGGATGGTCACGACAACGAGGACGATGTGCATGGGCAATAGTACCCGGCGGGTCTACACAGCAAGACCCGCCCTACATCCGCCCGTGTGCTTATCGACAGTCGTAGGCCGGGTCCTGTTCTGTGGACCCGGCGGAAACGACTACCATCTACGGCTATGTCAGAAACGATTGGTTTCATCGGGCTGGGACTCATGGGCCGGCCCATGGCGAAGAATCTCCTCAAAGCTGGGTACAAACTCGTCGTCAACAGTAGAAGTCAGGGACCGGTAGACGACCTCGTCGCGTCGGGCGCCACTCGCGCGATCACGCCTGCTGACGTCGCACGAGAAGCGACCGTCATCATCACGATGGTCCCCGATTCTCCCGACGTCGAACTGGTACTGGACGGTCCCAACGGCGTCTTCACCGCGCTGAAGCCCGGAACGATCATCATCGATATGAGCAGCATTGCTCCCGGTGTCGCGCAGCGTCTGGCTGACCGCGCCAAATCACTTGGCGGGACGATGCTCGACGCGCCGGTCAGCGGCGGCGACATCGGCGCGATCAACGGCACGCTCTCGATCATGGTTGGCGGTGATGCGGGTGCATTCGCGAAAGCCAAACCCATTCTCGACGTGCTCGGCAATCCCGAGAAGGTCGTCCACATCGGCGAATCCGGTTCAGGGCAGCTCTGCAAACTCTGCAACCAGATGGTGATTGGCGGCACGCTGGTCGTCGTCGCCGAGGCTCTCGCGCTCGCGCGCAAGGCGAACGTGGACGCCGCACGAGTTCGCGAAGCGTTACTGGGCGGATTCGCACAGAGTCGCGTCCTCGAGGTGCATGGCGAGCGAGCCCTGAAGAACACCTACAAGCCTGGCTTCTACACTCACCTCTTCGCAAAAGATATGCGGAACGTCGTCGCGACGCTCGCCGAGCACGAGACACCGGCGCCGGTGACAGCGGTCGTTCAGCAGTTGCTGCACGCGACGATGGCCGCTGGGCGCGGGAACGAGGACAACTCGGTCATGGCGAAGACCGTGTTTGAAATGGCGGGACTGAAATAGTTGGCGGTTGGGTTGATGGTTGGTGGTTCGTGGCCTGGACGCTCTCTAGCGCGACGCGCGAAGGCGGCTGGGTCGATCGGGAGGATGTCGATGCGTCAGTCACGCGCTCGTCTCGTGTTGGGACTCCTCATCGTCACGATGGTCGTGCCGTCGTTCGCGCAGGCAGAAGTCACGAAGGTGACCATCGCATCGCGAGCCGTCGTCGCCAACGGCCAGCCGTTCGGTTCGGTGGGCCCGTACGAAAAACTGATCGGCACGATCGAGTTCGCGCTCGATCCGGCCAATCCGCGCAATAAGCCCATCGTCGATCTCGACACGGCTCAGCGCGACGCTGACGGGCGTGTCCATTTCACCGCCGACCTCTTCGTGCTGCAGCCGGTCGAGGCTGCACACGGCAATGGAACGCTGCTCTTCGAGATCGCCAACCGCGGTCGCAAAGGCCTCCTCGGTCGATTCAACCGCGCCGCTGCGAGTAGCGACCCGATGGCGGCGGCGGATTTCGGCGACGGCTTTCTGATGAAGGAGGGCTATACCGTCGTCTGGGTTGGCTGGCAGTTCGACGTCGAACCGCCTCTGTTACACGTTGCCGCGCCGACCGCGAATGTGACCGGTCGCGCGCGCTTCTCGTTCATTCCCGACGAGAAACGGACAGAGATCACGCCGGCAGATCTGCCGAACTATCCACCGGTGGCTGTCAACGATCCAGCCGCGACGTTGACCGTACGCGATCGCAATTGGGACAAGCCGACTGTCCTGCCACGCTCAACCTGGCGGTTCGGCGAGGGCGGCAAGCGGCCGCGTATCATTCTGGATACCGGCTTCGAGCCCGGCCGTGTGTATGAGATCGACTATCCGGCTACGGGCGCGCACGTCGCTGGCGTCGGACTCGCCGCGATTCGCGATGCGGCGTCCGCGTTTCTTCACGACCTCGACATGCCGGTGCGCGGACGATCCGCGTACGTCTTCGGCATCTCACAAAGCGGCCGTTTCCTGCGTCAGTTCCTTCACGACGGCTTCAATGCCGACGAGCGCGAGCGACGCGTCTTCGATCTCGTGTGGCCGCACATCGCCGGTGCGGGACAGGGATCGTTCAACGAGCGATTTGCAGCGCCGGGCTACTCGTCATTTCCGGCGACGCGGTTTCCCTTCACCGATCACGAGCAGGGAAACGCGCAAGGCGCACGCGACGGCATCCTCGCGGCCTACAAGCCAGATCAGATGCCGAAAGTGATCTACACGAACACGTCAGTCGAATACTGGGGACAAGGTCGCGCCGCTGCCTTGACGCATACGACGATCGATGGAAAGTCCGACGCGACGGTCCCCGACAACCTGCGCATCTACCTACTCTCGGGCACGCAACATGGCGAGTCTGCGTTTCCTCCGTCACTTGGTGCGGGGCAAGCGATGGGCAACCCTACGCCCCAGGCAAACGTGATGCGCGCCCTGTTGCGCGCCGGGCATCAATGGGTCGTATCAGGGGTGCGGCCGCCGGATAGTCGCTATCCGAACCTGCGCAACAAGACCCTGGTTCCAGTGACCGCGCTGAAGTTCCCGGAGATTGCCGGTGTCGGCGATCCGCGCACCATCGAAGGCCCCGGGCAGATGATCAACGACAAATTCTCCGCGCTTCCCTTCTTGGTGCCGCAGGTCGACGGTGACGGAAACGAGCTGGCCGGGATTCGTGTCGCCGAAGTCGCGGTATCGCTCGCCACGACGACTGGGTGGAACTTCCGCGCCGAGCGCATCGGAAATCCGACGACGATCTATGCGCTGCTCGGTTCGTATCTGCCGCTGGCGCGCACGCGCGCCGAACGCGACGCACGACGTGATCCGCGGCCGTCAATCGAAGAGCGATACACAGGGCGCGACGACTATCTCCAGAAGATCCGCGCTGCCACCGCTGCGCTGGTGAAGGAGCGCTTCATCCTCGAACAGGACGTCGAAGACGTCGTCCAGAGAGCGACGAAGCACTGGGACTACGCGACTCGCACGACGCAGACGAATTAGCTGGGATGCAACTGACCTTGTTCCATCCGCAAGACGCGATCGCAGGCAGCAGCGAGTCGTGGATTGTGTGTCGCGATGATTGACGTGAGCTGACGTTCCCTGTGCATCTCGCGAAGCAGATCGTGCAGCGCGTCGGCGGTGCGCTCGTCGAGGTCGCCAGTCGGTTCATCGGCGAGGAGCAACGCTGGCCCCATCACCAGGGCCCGTGCAACGGCGACACGCTGTTGCTCTCCGCCCGACAACATGCCCGGGCGATGCTCGAGCCGTTCTGATAACCCCACACGCCCGAGCAGTTCTGTTGCGCGCGACCGTGCTTCCTTCACCGGGCGACGAGCGATGCGCATCGGCATCTCGACGTTCTCTGCGGCGTCGAACTCCGGTAACAAGTGATGGAACTGAAAGACGAAGCCGACGTTCCGGTTGCGGAACTCCACGAGTGCGCTATCGCTCATCGAGCGAAGGTCGGTATCGGCGACGTGGATCTGACCCGTGTCCGCCCGATCGAGCCCCCCGAGCACGTGTAACAGCGTGCTCTTTCCAACGCCTGACGCGCCAACGACCGCCACCATCTCGCCTTGCGCGACGCGCAGCTCGAGATCGCGCAACACGTGCAACCGCTGCAGGCCAACCTCATAGGATTTGTTGAGACCGCTGACTTCGACGAAGGCCATGTCGCTTATTCGGCGCGGAGCGCTTGCACCGGATCGAGCGCCGATGCCTGCCGCGATGGGTAAATCGTGGCGAGAAAGCAAATCAGGATCGAGGCCACCACTACCGTGAACAGGTCCCACGGTAGCACGACGAACGGCACGTGCGAGACCTGGTAGACATCCATCGGAATCTGAATCAGCTTGTATCGATCGAGGACCCAGCACAGGGAGACACCGATGACGGCGCCAACGGTCGTGCCGACGACACCGATCACCAGGCCCTGCATCATGAAGATGCCCATCACCCGCCTCGATGAAGTGCCCATCGTCTTCAGGATGGCAATATCGCGGCTCTTCTGCCTGACGAGCAGAATGAGCGACGAGATGATGTTCAATGCACCTACCAACACGATCAAGCCGATGGTGATCGAGATCGCCATCTTCTCCAGCGTGAGCGCCGAGAACAATGACCGGTTCATCCGCGACCAGTCGTCAGCAGAATACTTGTCGCCCAACGTGTTCTCGATGTCTCTCGCGATCGCGTTCGCGCGGTAGATGTCGTTCACGCGCAACTGAATCAGGTCGGGGTGGTCTTTGGCGAGGAGTCGCTTGGCCAGATCGAGCGAGACAAACCCGTACGCCGAGTCGAACTCAAACAGACCCAGCGCAAAGATCCCGACGACACGCACGGTGCGGGCGCGCAATATGCTGCCGGTGGGTGTCAATGTCGCCGTGGGGGTAGTGAGTTCAACCAGGTCACCGATCTTGACGCCGATCTGCTTGGCGAGATCCTGGCCAAGGAGGATGCCTGGGCGTTCATCGTCGTCAGTGCCCTCGGTGCCGTCGAGTGCGAGGAGCTTTCCCTGTTGCATCGTCCGCTCGATGTCGGTAACACGACCTTCGAGCGCCGGGTCGATGCCTTTGAGGGTAATAAAGGCCGTTTCACTCCCACTCGACACGATGGCCTTGCCGAATATGGCCGGGGCGGCTCCGGCCACGCCGTCAAACTGGCTCAGCCTTTTGACTTCAGCGTGGTAGTCGTCGATCCCGCCAATTTTCCAAACATATATATGGGCCGTCGATCCGAGGATCCGGTTGCGAAGCTCCCCTTGAAGTCCGGTCATCAGGGCGAGCGCCACAATCAGAGCCAAAACGCCAACGGCAACGCCGATCGTCGAGAACAGCGACACGCGGGAGATTGACGCGTGCTGACGCCTCGCGAGCAGATACCGGAGGGCGACAAACAGTTCAAACTTCACAGTGGCCAATCACTTATAGCAGCCTCACCCAACGAGTCCGACTCGGATCAGAGTCCCAGCCTTACATGACAAGAGTCAGCCTATCGGCGAACTTGTCAAGGCAATAAACAGGAATCTGGCCCATCTGCATAAATTCGCATCTTGGCACGTACCACGCTAACAGTTTTCGTCGTGCCTTCAGCGCCCAAGACCAAGATCATCGCCGCGTTCGGGAAACGCTCCTCCACTGTCGTTGATATCGGGAATACAGATGCGACCTTCGAGTTCGCAGCGGAGACCCCGGACACCCCTACCTCCGATAGTGCCGTCCGGACCGACCGCAGTCGCCTCGTGGCTGGCGCTTCCCTGGCCGTCGTCGCGATCGCGCTGATCACAGCTGGAGTGTACTGGAAAGATCGATGGCAATTGCCCGCAGCCGCCGCGGGAGGCAGTCTTCGGATCGAGTCGGATCCCCCCGGCGCCGAGGTCCGGTTGAA
>DATCXH010001188.1:0-4843 GCA_036565925.1 Vicinamibacterales bacterium | reverse complement strand
TATCCGACGCCGTGACCTTCGACAGCACGCCTTCAAGCAAGGGCGTCATGATCGCGAGCCGCTTCGCGCGGATCACCATGTCCCAGAGCGGCTCGAACTTCTTCCATCCAGCGGCATAGAAGAAGTGTTTCGCCTGGTGCTTGACCGAGTCATGCGAGAGCGCGCCGCGTGCGATCGACGACCATCGATAGAAGTCGCGATACGCGCGGTCGTAACCGGTCTTGAGCGCCTCCGGCGTGAGACGTGCTGGTCGATACACGACATGACGCGTGTCATACAGGTTCCAGTCGCGCGTGGTGATACGGCCGTCGCTTTCCATACGCGCGAAGAGGCGTGTGCCGGGATACGGCGTCTGAATGTGATACGTCGCCGTCGTCAGACCGTGCTCGATTCCCCATTCGACGGTGCGCTCGAAAACCGTCTCGTCATCATCATCCATGCCGAAGACGAAGCTGCCGTTGATCATGATGCCGAGGTCGTGTAGACGCTTCGCGACCGCCGCGTAGTCGCGACCGAGATTCTGTCGCTTGTTGCTCTCGACGAGATTGCTCGGAGCCAGTGTCTCGAACCCGACGAACAGGCTGCGCAGACCGGCCTCGGCGGCTCGTTCGGCGATATCGCCGCGAAGGATCGAGTCAACGGTTGCCGCGCCTTGAAACAGCCGGCCCATGCCGCGCATGCCCTCGAACAGCGCTTCTGCAAAACGGCGATCGCCAAACAGATGATCGTCGAGGAAATACAGATGACGCCCGGGCAGGCGCTCGATTTCGGCCAGCGCGTCGTCGACGCGCTGGGTGTAGAACGAACGGCCGCCTGCGAAGAACGCGTCCTTGTAGCAGAAGTCGCAGTGCTGCGGACAGCCGCGCGTGACGACGATCGAGTTGGGAACCAGGTAGGCGTGGCGGCGGATCAAATCGCGTCGGATTGGAGGGATCCGATCGAGCGTGCGCCCTGAGGTGGACACGTACCGCGGGAACGTCTGACCCGCGCGGAAGTCATCGAGAAATTGCGGAAACGTCTGCTCGCCGGGTCCCAGCACGATTACATCGGCATGCGCTTCGGCCTCCTCCGGCAGCGCCGTCACGTGCAGTCCACCGAGCGCGACGAACACGCCTTTCCGCCGGTACGCGTCGGCCAGGGCGTACGCTCGCCGCGCGTTCGTGATGTAGACCTGGATGACCACGAGGTCTGGGCAATCGTCGGCGTCGACGCGCTCGACGTGCTCGTCAACGATGACGGCCTCGTCATCGTCGCGGAGGTAGGCGGCAAGGGTCGCGAGTCCGAGCGGCGGAAACAGCGAGTACTTGATTGGACGCCAGAACGGACTGGTGGCTTCAGTCAGCGCGGGGAGGATGAACTTCACGCGAAGGCGACGCGTCATCGTGAAGTGCTTTGTATCACAAAGACAGGGCGTCCGCGAAGGCCCCACGCCCAAGGGCGTTGGTGTTTGGACGTTGGGAGTTGAGGTTCTGCGATACCCTAATGACCCCGCGGGATGAATTTTCGACCAATTTCATTGGGAGGTCGGTGTAATGCGGATGTGCCTTTCGCGCCTGCTCCTGCTGGCAGGACTGCTCCTTCTTCCGGCGTCTGCGTTTGCGCAGGCGGCGATTGCCGGTTCCACCAAAGACGCCTCGGGCGCCGTGCTGCCCGGCGTCACGGTCGAAGCGTCGAGCCCGGTGCTCATTGAAAAGGTTCGCACGACAGTCAGCGATGACCGGGGCCTCTATCGCATCGTGAACCTGCCGCCTGGCACCTACGTGGTGACGTTCACGCTTCAGGGCTTCAACGTCGTCAAGCGCGAAAACATCGAGCTGACCGGTTCCTTCACCGCGCAGATCGATGCCGACATGACCGTAGGCGGTCTCACTGAGACGATCACCGTGACCGGCGCGTCGCCGATCGTGGACGTCACCAGCGTGAGACGTCAGACCACGATCAGCAGCGACGTGCTCACGTCCATCCCCACTGCTCGTTCATGGGCAGCGACGGCGCTTTTGATTCCGGGCATCGTCACGATTGGTGGCAGTCCGGCGGACGTCCAGGTGACGCCGCAGATGACCGTATTCGGTGGTGCCGGCGGACGTAACAACGAAGGCCGCATGCAGGTGGATGGCTTGAACACCGGCGCAGGACTCGGTGGCAGCGGCGTATCGACCTACGTCGCCGACATCTCGAACGCGCAGGAAGTTGTGACGACGACGTCGGGTGGACTGGGCGAGGCGGAAGTTGGCGGCCCGACGCTCAGCATCATCCCGAAGAGCGGCGGCAACACCCTCGCCGGCAACGCCTATCTCTCGGGAACCGGCGGCGGGCTGGTCGGCAGCAACTACAGTTCGGAGTTGCAGGCCGCTGGACTGACCACGCCAGGCACGCTGCTCAAGCAGTGGGACTTCACGTTCGGTTTGGGTGGTCCCATTTTCAAGGATCGCCTCTGGTATCGGGTGGCGGCACGTGACGAAGGGCAGCACCGCAAAATTCCCAACATCTTCCCGAACCTGAATGCTGGTACCGCTGAGAGGCTGTATTCACCGGATCGCACCAAAGAAGTGCGTGGTGCCGAAAGCTGGCGCCTGTACACGATGCGCCTGACGTTCCAGGCGTCATCGAAGGACAAGATCAACTTGCACTGGGACGAGCAGCACGCCTGTAACGGCGCGACGTTCAACACCAGCGAGGATGGCTGCCGTCAACAGCCCGACAGCGGCAACCGCATTGGCCCACTTGGACTCGGTGGCTTGAGCCCAACGACTTCTCCCGAGCTCGGTCAGTATCTCAACGCACATCCGCGGGTCCGTCAGCTCACCTGGTCGCAGACGACCACCAATCGCATGCTCCTCGAGGCGGGCTTCGGCGCGTATCAGGCGCCCTTCGGTCCCTACGAGAGCCCTGGCAACACGACGCGCCCGTTTGCCCGTGTTACCGAACAGTGCTCGGCTGGATGCACGGCCAACGGCGGCATTCCGAACCTCACGTATCGCTCGCAGAACTGGTCGGACAGTTGGGACGCGCAGTACACATGGCGCGCCTCGGTGTCGTACGTGACCGGTGCGCACAACCTGAAGGTGGGCTACGGCGGTGTTGCGCTGGTGTCCGATCTGCAGAACTTCACCAACGACAACAATCTGAGCTACACCGTCAACAACGGCGTACCCAATTCGCTGACGCAGAGTCTGCTGCCGTTCACCACCAGCTATCGCACGCGCAACATGTCGTTGTTCGTGCAGGATCAGTGGACGCGTGGACGGATGACGCTGCAGGGGGCGCTGCGCTTCGATCGCAACTGGAGCAAGTTCCCTGAGCAGCGCATCGGGCCGACGAACTTCCTGGCAACGCCGATCGTGTTCCCCGAGACCGATGGGGTGACCGGGTACAAGGACATCTCACCGCGGGCCGGCGTGGCCTACGACGTCTTCGGGAGTGGCAAGACGTCGCTGAAGGTGAACTTTGGCAAGTATCTCGAGCCGACCAGCAATAACAACAACTACATTCTGTCGAACCCGATCGGCCGCATTGCCACCACGACCCAGCGTTCGTGGACTGACAATAACAACAACTTCCTGCCCGATTGCGACCTGCGCAGTCCCGCGGCGCAGAGTCCCACGACCACCGGGTCGATCGATACGTGCGGCGCGATGAACAGCCAGACCTTTGGCACGACAGCACTGACCACGGCCGCCATCGATCCGAAGATTCTCGAAGGCTGGGGCGTGCGTTCGAACGACTGGCAGATCGGCGTGTCGGTCCAGCAGCAGGTGCTGCCACGTGTGTCGGTCGAAGTCGGCTACTTCCGGCGTTGGCTGAACAACTTCACCATCACCGACAACCTGGCCGTCGGACCGAACGACTTCACGCAGTACAGCATCACGGCTCCGGCGTATGCAGATCTCCCGGGCGGTGGCAACTACGTGGTGAACGGACTCTACAACGTCGTGCCGGAGAGGTTCGGCCAGACCAGTAACAACATCACGCTGGCTGACGACATCGGCGATCAGTATCAGAAGTACAACGGCATGCTGCTCAACGTCAGCGCACGGCTCGGTCAGGGCGTGCAGTTCCAGGGTGGCATCAACATGGGCAAGACGGTGCAGGACAACTGCGACGTGCGCGCCCAGGTGCCGGAACTGACAACAGTCGCAGGCGTGAGCCCCGCGGTGAATCCCGGCAACCCGTTCTGCCACAGCGATCCGGGTCTCATCACCAAGGCCACGGCGCTCGGCAGCTACACCATCCCGCGGGTCGACGTGTCGATCGCGGGCACGCTCCGCAGCGATCAGGGCGGCGTGCTCGCCGCCAACTGGAATGCGCCCGTCGCGCTCGTCTCAGCGGCGCTTGGCCGTCCGGCGGCCGTCGTCGGGACCACCGTGCCGATCAATCTCGTGGCCCCCGGGCAGGTGTGGGGCGATCGCGTGAACGCGTTCGATCTGCGGTTCGGCAAAATCCTCAGGTTCGGGCGCACCCGGTACAACGTCGGGATCGACATCATCAACGTCACGAACTCGGGCGCGATCCTGAGCTACAACCAGAGCTTCAATCCGACGGCGACCGTGGCGGCGCAGCGCTGGCTTGCGCCGACGTCGGTGCTCACGCCGCGCTTCGTGAAGTTCGGCGCACAGATCGACTTCTGATCGTATGAATTGACGATTGACGGAATGGGTTCCTGCTCCAATTCGTCAATCGTCCCTCGTCGATCACCCTTCTTGATGCAGTCTCCCCTGATCAAGAATGTCCCTCGTACTCATCACACCTTTCAGGAGAGACAGATGAAACGATCGGCTTTGTTGATCACCGGCGCGGCGGCGCTGCTGATCGGAATGGCAGCGGGCGTGCTGATGGCGCAAGC
>DATCXH010000976.1:0-6169 GCA_036565925.1 Vicinamibacterales bacterium | reverse complement strand
TAAGGGGTTCAGTATGAAACGAGTAAGCTGGCTTAACTTCGGCCTCGGTATCTGGCTGGTGTGTGCCCCGTTTGTCCTGCATACGACTGGCATCGCGGTCATAAACAGCATCCTGATCGGCGTCGCTGTCATCGTCCTCGCGACGCTGTCACTGCGCGCTCCGCTCAGCAGCCATTTGCCTGCATGGCTCAACCTGGCTGCCGGGTTCTGGGTGTTTTTCTCGCCGTGGATCCTCCACTTCAACGCTCAGACGCCCGCTGTCGTGAAAGGCGCGCTCACTGGTGCGCTGATCATGATCTTTGCGATCGCCCGCGCCTCGTCGAGCGTGGACCGGTACCGACTGACGTAGCGCGGCACGCGCGCCGAGCGTCACCGCTTCGGCTCCTATAATCACGCAATGGGAACTCGGCCCGAGGAGCCCGGCGCGCGCGATCCGTTCCTGCGCATGCACGCCGTCAACGTGTACGTCAGAGATCAGGAACGCAGCCTTCGATTCTTCCTCGACACGCTCGGGTTTCAATTGGCGTTCGACGCGCGCGTGGAATCCGGCGAGCGGCTGGTCGCGGTGACGCCCCCAGACGGCACGACAGTCCTGGCACTCATTCAGCCGCCGACGAATTCACTGCGGTCGAAGTTGATCGGCCGTGCGACACAAGTCGTTTTCGTCACCGAAAACCTGGCGGCGACGTATCGCGAGTGGCATAGCCGCGGTGTTCGATTCATGGGCGCACCTCGATTGAAGCGCGTCGCCTATGAGCCGGCCGGTGCCTCTTCAACTGGAGGAAGCTCCTCGTCTGACCACAACGCAACCGCGTGGGGCGGCGCCTTCGCCCGGTTCGAAGACCCCGACAGAAATTCGTTCGCGCTGGTCAGTTTCGATGAAGTCAGCCGTGCGGTAGAGGCGCAGCGCCGGGCTGCGGCCGAACGACGCGAAGCAGATCGGCGCGCTGCCCACGAACTGGAGATCGCGCGCCGAGTCCAGGCGCGGCTCTTTCCGCAGCGATTGCCAGAGCTCCAATCACTCGAGTACGCGGGCGCGTGCGTGCAGACGCACCAGGTCGGCGGCGACTACTACGACTTCCTCGATCTGGGCCAGGCGCGCCTCTGCCTCGTACTCGGTGACATCGCTGGGAAAGGAATCGCGGCGGCGCTGCTGATGGCCAACCTTCAAGCCAACCTGCGCAGTCAGTGTGCGAATGCGGAGCAACCCGAACAACTGCTTCAGTCAGTAAACCGCCTGTTCTACGAGAACACCGCCGACAACGCCTACGCCACGCTGTTCTACTCGGAGTTCGATGATCGCACGTGCCGATTGCGATACGCGAACTGCGGTCATCTTCCGGGTCTCGTCGTCCGAAGAGATGGAACGGTGAAGCGATTGCCGTCCACGGCCACGGTGGTCGGTTTGTTCCACGAGCTGCCGTGTCGCACCGAGGAGGTGCAATTGTCCCCTGGCGATCTCTTCGCCATCTACTCCGACGGCATCACTGAAGCAGAAAACCATCGCGAAGAGGAGTTCGGTGAAGAACGGCTGCTCGATGTGATGACGCGCGCTCGCGATCTGACCCCGAGTCATATCGTCTCCACGGTCTTCGATGAAGTGCGACGATTCAGCAGCGGCCGTCAACGTGACGATGTGACGTTGATCGTTGCGAGGTGTACTGGAGTCGGCGCTATGGGGCAAGCGCGAACGCCGTCAGCGTCTGTCCCGCAGGCATGAGCAGCAGTTGTCGTCCGTCAACCGTCACCGTGCTCGGCGCGCCCCAGAACGCGCCGGGCAGTCGATGCCGCCAGAGCACCTGACCCGTCTCCGCCTTCACCGCCATCAACGTGCTGACATCGTCACCGGCGAACACGAGGCCACTGGCTGTCGAGAGCACACCGCTGTACGAGGGACCGCCATAGGGCACTTGCCACTTTCGCTCGAGCGTCACGGGATCAATCGCGCGCAGCGCACCCGTGCCGCCACGATCGCGCGAGCCACCACCAGTGACGAAATCACCAAGCTCGTACTTCGCGGGCGGAGAGCTGGTGAACACCTGGCAGGTCTCGCGAGCGGACACGAAGAAGAGTCGACGTACCGGATCGAATGATGGCGATGTGAAACTGCTGCCGCCGGCCAGATCGGGACACGTACGGGTGCCCTCGGGTGTTGGCCGTTGATTCGGCAGCTCGATCGGCCGACCCTTGGAGTCAACTTCGAGTGCCCACGTCGTGGTCACGTACGGTTTGGCCTGGATGAGGGCGCCGTTGGTCCGATCCAGCACGTAGAAGAACCCATTGCGATTCGCTGTGATGAGCGTCTTCCGCGCCCGTCCACTGATGGTGAGATCGGCGAGCACCTGCACCTGATTCGAATCCCAATCGTGCTCATCATGGGGCGTGTACTGGAAATGCCAGCGCATTCGCCCGGTGTCGGCATCGAGCGCCACGACCGATGCCGTGTAGAGGTTGTCGCCCTTGCGAATGCCGCCGTAGAAGAGCGGGTTCGGGTTGCCGATGCCCCAGTAGAGGAGATTCAGATCGGGATCGTACGAACCGGTAATCCAGGTGGCGCCGCCGCCGCGTTCGAAGTGACCAGCCGGCCAGGTGTTGCCGCCAGGTTCTCCGGGCGCGGGAATCGTGTTGAATCGCCACAGGCGCTTGCCTGTCTCGAGGCTGTATGCGTCGAGGAATCCTCGCGTCGCAAGCTCACCGCCAGCCATCCCAACGATCAGCTTGTCCTTGACGACGAGCGGCGCAACCGTCGATGAGTAGCCGAGCCGATAGTCAGCCAACGGCACATCCCAGATCGGCGCACCGGTCTTTCGATCGATTGCCATCACATGCGCATCGAGCGTCGTCATGAAGAGACGATCGCCAGAGATCGCAAATCCGCGGTTGACCATGCCGCAGCACACGCGAAGATCGATCGGGAGCTTCCGCTGGTAGTGCCAGATGACCTTCCCGGTGCGGCCATCGATCGCCCACGCGTGGTTGTAGAGTCCGGTGACGTACATGGTGCCGTCGATCACGATCGGCGTGGCCTCGAACTTGTCGCGGCGACCCGCGCCGAGGCCTGAGTCGAACGTCCACACCGGCGTGAGACGCGCGACGTTCTCCGGCGTGATCTGGGTAAGAGGGCTGTGCCGCGTGCTGGCGTAGTCGCCCGAGTAGGTCAGCCAGCGGGACGGATCCGCGAGTCCGCGCAGCAAGTCGTTCGCGCCGATCTGTTGCGCGTGCGCGAACGCCACGGCGCTGATCGCCAGGCCAAGCGCAGCGGACATGGTCCGGAACCCCTTCATCGATCGGCCTCCTTGCGCGCGCGCTTACAGATTGTTCTGGCGCGCGAAGCGACCCTGGTAGGTGGCGTTGCCCTCGCAGCGCTGGAGCACGATCTGGAGGAGCCGCACGCCTGCGTGGATGAGCAGCGTCCGGCCAGACACATTCGACATCTCCAGCACCTGGCGGCTCGCGACGCCCGGCTGCACGAACCCCGAGGTGACGTGGATCATGAGGCCGAGGCGCGCGAACCGGCTGCGGCCCTCGAGCCATCCGCCGATGTCATCGGGAAGCGTGATGTGCTCACGCGTGATGCCGTGAATGGTCTCGCCCGGTGCCAGTGGATACGGCGTCTCGAGCGAGCGCACGTCGGTGATCGTCCGGTAGTCGACCGCGTCGGTGACAGGCACTGGATCGCGCCCCGCGTGCATGACCCGGATCTCGTCCCCAAGATGCAGGTCGATCGACGCAGGCCCCACCTGGTCCGCGAAGAATGGCTCGATCACCACTCGCCCCGCTTCGATCTCGCGGCGGATCACGTCGCGCGTGAGGATCATCCCTTCTTCACGAGCCGCAGGATCTTGCCGTCGGTGCCGTCGGTGAGTACATAGAGCGCGCCGTCGGGCCCTTCGTTCACCGCGCGAATGCGCGCGTTCAGATCTTTCAACAGCCGCTCCTCGGCCACGACGTGGTTGTTGCCATCGAGCACCAGACGCACCAGGTACCGGCCAGCGAGCGACGACACGAAGAGGTTGCCGTTCCATCCGGGGAACATCTTGCCGCTGTAAAACGCGATCCCCGCGGGCGCGATGTCGGGCGTCCAGAAGTACACCGGCTGCTCCATCCCTGCCTGCGCGGTCTTGTCGCCGTTGATCGGCTTGCCGTTGTAATCGCGGCCATAGCCGATGACCGGGAACCCGTAGTTCTTGCCCTTCTCGACCTCGTTGATCTCGTCGCCCCCGCGTGGACCGTGTTCACTGGTCCACAGCTTTCCGGTCTTCGGCTGGATCGTGATGCCCTGAGGATCGCGGAAGCCTAATGCGTAGATCTCTGAACGCGCCCCAGACTTCCCGACGAACGGATTGTCCTTGGGCACGCTGCCATCAGCGTTGATGCGGAGGACCTTCCCCATCAAGCTATCGGTCTGCTGCGGCTGCATCCAGTCGGACGAGATGATGCCGAGCCCGGCGGGCACGGTGGTCTCGACCAGGAGCGTGCCGTCGTTGGCCTGAATGACGCGTCCGCCTGTGCCCTCTGCGTCGAGCAGGTCCTTCACACCTTCGAGTGTCTTTTCGTCCGCCGAGATCCGTGCGCTCGCAACGTGCACGTGCGCAGGTGAACGTTGCTTCGCAGGATCGGCGCCGGTGGGCAGCACCGCATAGGTGAAGTAGATCGTGTGATTGCTCGCAAAGGCCTTATCGGGTTGCGCGCTGAACACGCTCTGCCCTGCCGTGAACATGTCCGACGGCATGCCGGTGAGCGGCTCCGCGAGTTTGCCGTCCTTGCCAACGATACGGAGACGGCCGTTCTTCTCGGCGAGGAGGATGCGGCCGTCGGGCAGGAACTGGAACGCCGCGCCGTTCACGCCTTGCGCAAACGTCTCGACGGCGAATGTCTCGACCTTCGCTGGCACGGCCGCTCGCGTTTGACCGAGCCACTGCGGCACGGGCTGATAGCCATCCGGAGCGGCGCTCTCTCCGGGCGGCTGCTGTCCTGCTGGCTGCGCCGGCGGGCGCGGCACGGCCTTCGTTTGAGCGGCAGCAACAGCGCCCAGCGCAACACAACACACAGCGGCCACGAGCGAGCGACGGATCATGATTCCCCCAGGGAAATGTGCGAACCACGACATGGTATCAATTCAGGGATTAAGAGAAGTCCGGTGAGGAGCGGTGTTCGAGGGAGTACGGCGCTTCAGTGGCGACCGGCAGCGCGACGATGTGACGTTCATCGTCGCGCAGGCCGATCGTAACCTTATCGTTCTTGATCGCCGCCGGCCGGTGGACCACCAGCACGGCCGCCGGGACCGCCGCCACGTGCCGCCTGCGGGCTGCCTTTGCGCGGGCGAGGCTGGCCGCCGAACGCACCGGCACCGAGACCATCGTCCTGCGGTCCACGCCGCGGACGGATGAATCCGCGTTCGAGATCCGCTGCGAGCGCCCGTTCTTCTGCGCGCTCGCCGGTAAGTGCGTTCTTCACAGCGCCGTTGCCTTCGTGGCACTCGTACGGCAGCAGGACACCGCCGTCGAGTGGTGTCAGAGGAATCGAGATGGTGAACGGCCGCGGATACGTCTCCGGATCGATCACGGTCAACTGATACTGCACCATCCCGTCGGCGACGCGACGGATGCGCTCGACCATCGTCATCTTGTCGCTGTGGCGCAGACCGTTGCCATTGGCGCCGATGCTCGTCTCGCCCGTCAGGTTGGTCGTCTCGACGACCAGCGTGTCACCTTCCCACCATCCGCGCGAGTCGCCGAGGTACTGACGAATGCCGTTGTTGATGTGCGGACGTCCGTCGGTATAGATGATGCGCGTATCGTGAATCATTTCGTAGCTGATCGCCACCATGCCCGGCGCCTGCACGATACGATTGCCGTTGCCGTAAATCACGCGAATGATGGAGCCCCAGATACCGCGCGTGATACAGCGGTCGTAGTTGGTGAAGTCGTCGAACGTGTTGAACGGGCCGTCGCCGAACGTCCCACGGTCGCCTCCGCGCGCGCGCTTGAACGCCTGCGGCAACGGCTGCGGCTGGATCCCATCGGGCGGATCGACAATGTACGAAGTCTGGCGGAAGGCGCGCCGGGCGAAGTCGCCGCGGAACGAACCGACCGCGGTCTCACCGGCTGTGACGCCCTGCTGAATCTGCTTCTGCCGCGCCGCCCACTGTTCGTCGTTGAGATACAGA
>DATCXH010000806.1:0-14415 GCA_036565925.1 Vicinamibacterales bacterium | reverse complement strand
GTTCAAGGTTCGGGGTTCAAGGTTCGGCGTTCGGGGTTCAAGGTTCGGGGTTCAGGGTTCCGGGTTCCGGGTTCCGGGTTCCCCATTCGGGCTGCGGGACCTGGAACCATGGAACCTGGAACCTGGAACCTGGAACGTGGAACCATGGAACCTGGAACGTGGAACCATGGAACCTGGAACGTGGAACCTGGAACCTGGAACGTGGAACCATGGAACCTGGAACCTGGAACGTGGAACCTGGAACCTGAAACGTGGAACGTGGAACGTGGAATGTCGTGATGAAGACCTCGACCGATTACCTCTGGTTCAACACGAAAGAGCGTCAGGAGTTCGTACGCATCACCGACGAGGTCGCGGCGATCGTGAAGAAGAGTGGAGTGCAGGAAGGCATGGTGCTCGTGTCGGCCATGCACATCACCGCCGCTGTGTACGTCAACGACTGGGAAGACGGCCTGATCCACGACTTCCAGGTCTGGCTGGAGAAACTCGCACCGGCGGGGTTGAATTACAGGCATCATCAAACGGGAGAAGACAACGCCGATGCGCATCTGAAGCGCACGCTGATGGGCCACCAGGTGATCCTGCCGATCACGGCCGGCAAGCTCGACCTCGGCCCATGGGAGCAGGTCTTCTATGCCGAGTTCGATGGCCAACGTAAGAAGCGCGTTGTGGTTAAAGTGATGGGGGAATGAGCGACCGCAAGTATCCGGATCGGCCCTACGTCGGGATCGGCGGCATCATCGCGCATGACGGCCGCGTGGTGCTCGTCAAGCGTCGCTTCGAACCACTCGCCGGCCAGTGGAGCATCCCTGGCGGTGCCGTGGAAACGGGCGAAACGCTGGAGGCCTGTCTGATTCGTGAGATGAGCGAGGAAACCGGCTTCGTTGTCGAAGTCGGTCCGGTGGTTGAAGTGCTGGATCGCATTACTCGTGACGAGGAGGGGCGTGTCCTGTATCACTTCGTGCTCATCGACTATTTGTGTCGGCCGGTTGGCGGCGAACTGCGCGCGGGTTCGGATGTCGCAGAAGCGGTCCTCGCCGAACCGTCGGAACTGGCGCAATACCAGCTCACTGAGAAAGCGCTGTCCGTCATTGAGCGCGCGCTCGAAATGGCGCGTGACCTGCCCCCTCCCGTCGGGCAAGAGTAGAATCGCCCAATCGATGTCAGATCCGCTGTCACGCGATGCAGCCTGGGCGCTGCTCACCGAGTGGACCACGAGCGAGAGCCTGCGCAAGCACGCGATGGCAGTCGAGGCCGCAGTGCGCGGCTACGCGCGGAAGTTCGGCGCGAACGAAGAGGAGTGGGGGATCGTCGGGCTCCTGCACGACTTCGACTACGAACGGTATCCCACGCTCGACAACCATCCGTTTCGCGGCTGCGAAGAGCTGCAGCGCCGCGGGTATCCCGAATGGGTGACGCGCGCGATCCTGTCGCATGCGCAGTACTCCGGTGTCTCGCGTGAGAGTCCGCTCGAGAAATCGCTGTTCGCGTGCGACGAGATGGCGGGATTCGTGACCGCGGCGGCGCTGGTGCGGCCCAGCAAGAGCGTGCTCGATCTCGAAGCCTCTTCGGTGATCAAGCGGATGAAGGACAAAGCGTTTGCGAAGGGCGTCTCCCGTGACGATCTGCGTCAGGGCGCCGCGGAACTGGGCCTGCCGCTCGATGAGCACGTCACGAATGTGATCACATTTCTGCGCGAACGGGCAGACGCGCTTGGCCTTCGAGGAACGCTGTGAACCCGCCTTCGCCCAAGGCGTCGGCGCGACGGCCTCAGAACGATCCGGCCGCCCATAACGTATGAGTCAGGCGATGACGCCCGTCGTCGATCTGCAGCGTGTCAGCGTCCGCTACGGAGCCCAATGGGCGTTGCGCGATGTGAGCGCGACGTTTCCGAGCGGTGCGGTCGGCCTGCTTGGTCCGAATGGAGCGGGCAAGAGCACGATGATCAAGGCTCTGCTGGGCCTGCTGGCACCGGATACCGGTGAGATGCGGGTCTTGGGCCTCGACGTCAAGCGATCGCCACTGCAGATTCGCGGGCGTATCGGCTACATGCCGGAGAACGACGCCCACATCCCGCGCATGAACGCTGTGACGTTCGTCGCCTACTGCGCCGAGTTATGTGGTCTGCCGCCGGCCGACGCCATGCAGCGCGCGCACGAAGTGCTCTATTACGTCGGTCTCGGCGAGGCGCGCTATCGCAACATCGAGCAGTATTCGACTGGCATGAAGCAGCGCATCAAACTGGCGCAGGCGCTGGTGCACGATCCGAGTCTGCTGTTTCTCGACGAGCCCACCAACGGCATGGATCCGAAAGGGCGCGACGAGATGCTCGAGCTGATCCGCGATATCGCCCATAACAAGCAGATCAACCTGATCCTCTCGTCGCACTTGCTGCCTGATGTCGAGTACACCTGCGACCACGTCGTCGTGCTCGATAAAGGTGGCATCGCCACGGCCGGTCCCATTGCCACGCTCAAGGGCCCGAGCGGCCGCGTGTTCGAGCTGCGGGTGAAGGGCGTTGCCGATCAATTCCTGGCTGCGATGAGTGCTGCCGGCCTCGAGTGTCATGCCACCGAAGAAGACGTGATGCGGGTGTTCGTTCCCGACGAGCGCGGGCCACGATTTCTGTTCACGCTCGCGGCGCAGCACAAGGTGCAGGTCCGCCATTTGCGAGCCAGCGTGCCGACGCTCGAGGATGTCTTTGCAAAAGCGGTAGGGGAAAACTGAATTTCCGACGCGCCACATGCCTATTCACGACCAGGGGTATCGACACTATCAAGGGACGCGGGCTCCGCACGGCGGAGCGTGGTGGATCATCGCGCGTTCGCACATGGCGTCTTTGTTCCAGTACCGGTGGTTTCAGATCCTGCTGCTGGTGAGCTTTGGTCCGTTCGTCGTGCGGGCCGTCCAGATTTATTTCGCGTCCACCAACGCGCAAGTGGCGGAATACCTTGCGGCCACACCTGACACGTTCCGGGAGTTTCTCTCACAGCAGGGGCTGTTCGTGTTCCTCGTCGTCATCATGCAGTCCGGGTTGATTGCCGACGATCGGCGCACCAATGCGCTGCAACTGTATCTGTCGAAGCCGCTGACCCGCGTCGAATATGTGCTGGGCAAGCTCGTGCCGCCGCTGGCCTTCGTGCTCGGTGTCACGCTGGTCCCCGCACTCGTGTTGCTCATCCTGCAGATCGTGTTTGCCGGGAGCGCGACATTCCTGCGCGCCAACCTGTTCCTGCTGCCGGCCATCACGTTGTACTCGCTGATCCAGGCAGTGCTCTCGGCGTGCGCGATTCTCGCGCTCTCTTCGCTCAGCAAGAGCCGCCGGTTCGTCGCGGTCATGTATGCCGGGATCGTCTTCTTCACCGCGGCCATGTATCAAGTGCTGCGGGCCATTACCGGCAGCCGCAAGTGGGCGGTGATCTCGCCTGGCGAGATGCTCGACGTCATCGCCAACGGCATCTTCCGCTCCCGAGTCGAGTCTGCGGTGCCGGTGTATGTCGCAATCCTGGTGGTCCTGGCGATCGTCGGCGTGGCGTTGCTGATTCTCGAGCGGCGAATACGCGCAGTCGAGGTCGTAGCGTGATGCCCATTCGACTCGCTTCGCTCGCTCAGGACAAAGAGTTATGACTGCACGAGAGCCGGTCATCAGCACCGAGCATCTGTCGAAGTGGTACGGGCAGGTGTCGGGACTGAACGACGTCACGGTCACGGTGCCACCGGGAATCACCGGTCTGCTTGGTCCGAACGGTGCCGGCAAGTCCACATTCATGAAGCTGGTGACCGGGCAGCTCAAGCCGAGCAAAGGCACCATCAAAATTCTCGGCGAGCCGATTTGGGGAAATCCGGCGCTCTATCACCGCATCGGCTTCTGTCCGGAGCAGGACGCGTTTTACGAACGGATGACCGGGCTCGGATGGGTGACGGCACTCGTGACCTTGAACGGTCTCGACCCTGCTGAGGCCGAAGCGGCCGCACGACGCGGGCTCGAAGCCGTCGATTTGCTCGACGCCGCTGAGAAGAAGATCGGCGCTTACAGCAAGGGCATGCGCCAGCGCGTCAAGATGGCGCAGGCGCTCGCGCACGATCCAGACGTGTTGATCCTCGACGAGCCGCTGAGCGGCATGGATCCGTTGATGCGACGACGAACCATTCGCCTTATTCGCGAGTGGGGGCGCTCAGGAAAGAGTGTGCTCGTATCGAGCCACATCCTCCACGAAATCGAGTCGATGACGTCGAACATCCTCTTGATCAACAACGGACGGATTCTCGCCGAGGGCAACGTCCATCAGATCCGCGAACTCATCGACACGCATCCACACTCCGTATTTATTCGCGCCGAGGATCCCAAGGCGTTGGCTCGCGCGCTGCTGGTCGAGGACGGCGTGATCAGCATGCGTTTCGAGCCTGGTGCGGTCTCGGTCGAGACCGCGAGACCGGACGCGTTCTATGCGCGCCTCACCGAGATGGCGGCATCTGGTGAGGCCGGCGTCATCGACGAGGTCACCTCGCCGGATGACAACCTGCAGGCCGTATTCAAGTACCTGGTGAAGCAATGACGGCGATCGACAGTCGACCACCGGCTCGTTCGTCCTCGTTCATGCGCGGTGCCTGGCGCGTGTTCGAGCTGTCGCTCGGCGAGATGTTGTGGTCGCGTCGAACGGTCTTTCTGGCGATCGTTGTCGGCTCCCCGGTACTCGTTGCCGCAGTGATACGCATCGTGGACTCGATCGGCGTGACGCCGTTCAGACTCAACGGCCAGCGAGTGGATTCCATCGCGATCTTCGGTGTGATGATCTGGTTGCTGTTCCTGCGCTTCATCGTGCCCGTGCTCGGCGTGTTCTACGGCACGTCGCTCATCGCAGACGAAGTGGAAGACAAGACGATTACCTATCTGTTTACGCGTCCGATTCGACGCGGTGCGGTGTTGGTGGGCAAGTACCTCGCATATCTGGTCTGCACGACGCTGGTCGTGCTCCCGGGTGTGATGCTGGTGTATTTCCTCATCGTGCCGTTCCAGCAAATCGGCGCGAGCTTCACGATGCTCTTGACGGATCTCGGTCTGCTTGCGCTTGGTCTGGCGGCCTACGGTGGTTTGTTCGCGCTGATCGGCGCCGTCATGAAGCGGCCACTCATCGTCGGGTTGGTGTTCGCGTTCGGCTGGGAACAGTTCGCACTGATCATGCCGGGATACATGAGGCGATTCACGCTCATGTATTACGTCCAGTCGCTCGTTCCGCACGCGATGCCAGCCGAGGGGGTGACCTCGCTGCTTCAGGCGTTTTTCACGAGTACCCCGACAGCATTGACCTGTCTCGTGTCGCTCGCGGTCGCCATTGCCGTGTCGTTGGCTCTGGCCGGGAGGGCCGTCGAACGGCGAGAATATGTACTGGATCAATAATCGCCCGGGTGACTGGGCGCGGGGTGAGGCGGACCTTGAAATCCGCCTGAACGCTAGGAACTGATGCATCCCACGACTCGTATAGCCAGCAGGGAGCAGTGTCGATGACCAAACGAACACGCCTGTTTGTGCTGATTGCGGCCGGAATTCTTGTGGTCGGGCTCGGCACGGGCCTCCTGGCCTCCTACATGAACATCCAGACCCTTACGCTCATTGGCGGCAATGGGCCTGAGGAGTTCGCGTACGTGCCTGCCGATGCACAGGTGGTTGGCTTTGCGAACGTGCGTGCGGTCATGGATTCTGAGGTCCGCCGCAAGCTGATGGAGCTTCACCCGGGTGCCGATAACGCCGACCGCTTCCAGGAGCGGACGGGGATCAACATCACTCAGGACATCGATTCAGTTGTAGCGGCTGTGACCAATGAGGTCAGTGCGGAGCATGGGCCGCCACTCGTCCTCGCGCGTGGCCGTTTCGATCAGGTGCGTCTCGAAGGATTTGCCCGCGAAGAGGGCGGAGTCGTCGAGGATTACAAGGGCACCCGCCTCATCACCCACGACAATTTCGGGATGGCGTTTGTTGAGCCCGGTCTCGTCGCTCTCGGCGCTCCAGCAGTTGTGCGTCGGGCTATAGACACCAAACTCGCGGCCAATGGCAACATTACCAGCAATGATGAGCTGATGAACCTGGTGAAGCAGGTCAACGGCGGCACGGTCTGGGGTGTTGCTCGATTCGATGCACTGACCGGCGTCCGTATCCCCGCTGAGGTGAAGGACCGATTGCCAGCGCTCAGCTGGCTGTCAATCAAGGGGGTGGTCGGCAGCGGTATTGAAGGCCTCATTAATGCCGAGGCGCGCGACGACCAGGCCGCGCAGGATCTGCGTCAGGTCGTTCAAGGCTTCGTCGCTCTGGGCCGCATGCAGGCCGGGCCAAATCATCCCGAAGTCGCCGACTTCCTGAACTCGCTCCAACTCACCGGACAAGGCCGAACCGTGAGCCTTGGGTTCTCAATACCCTCGGCCATGATCGATACCCTCGGCGCACTGCGCGCCGGGCAACGCCCGGGCCAGGCCCAGCCTGCTCCGACGCCCGAGCAAACCCAGCCTCGTCCTGCCCCGCCTGCTTTGTAGGCGCGCCTGCCTTGTAGGCCACGCGTCGTTTGAAACCTATAGGGCACGTCCTTTCGGACGTGCCACATCAGCCGCCACTGTAAATACGTCGGCACGACACGGCGTAAATCGGGTTACGGTGGCTGACCTCGTCTTTTTTTACGGGACCCTGATGACGCCTTTCAATCGCATAGGGCGTAACGGTCTCGATCAACATCTCGAGTTCAAAGGCCGCGGCTCAATCGAAGCGGCGCTTTTCGATCTCGGGATCTATCCCGCCGCCGTCCCCTCACCGGATCGCCGCGTATGGGGCGAGGTCTATGAAATGCTTCGACCCGTGATCGTGCTGCGAGCGCTCGATGAAATCGAGGGGTACCGCCCGAGCGAGCCTGAATACAGCCTCTACACGCGACGGCTCACGCCAGTGACGATGGATGATGGAACGGTGGTGCAGGCGTCAGCGTACTTTTACAACGCGCCGCTGGGCCGCGCCGAGTGCATCGAGTCGGGCGACTATCTGGAGCACCTGCGCGGCTCGTACGTAGAGCGGCGGCTCTAGCCTCCGCGCGGACAGCAGCCCGCGCGATCGTCGTCACACGCCGCTGCGGTGTGACCGCACTGACTCCATGAATTCGGCGATCACCGATGCCACGCGCTCCGATGGCTCGACGAATTCGATTCCCGTCCAATACACGACCACATCCTGATCCACATCGCTGATTTGTGAATGGACGACTCGGCCCTTGACCACAATCGAGCGAGTGTCCAGAGTCAGACGCAGGTCATGCAGCGAGTTGAGGTGTAGGGGGAAACGCGTCTCGACCAAAGCGCCGCCGAGGCTGATCTCTTTGATCAGCATCGGCTGAAACACCATCACCTCGCCCTGGAGGTGGCCGAGCATCGATACGCGCTCAGTATCGCGCTTGTCGTCGTCGGGACGACGCGATGACATTTGGTCGGAGACTATAGCAGGTCAGTTCATCCGCAGCGCCGGGCGGCTGACGAACATGCTGTCGTCGTCATCGGCAGGTGGCGAAAGAACCTCGTCGAAGTCCTGACCCTCGTGTTCGGTGGTATACGTGAGCACCGGGATCTCGCTCGTCTCCGGATCGAGCTTCAGCATCGTCAGCAGTTGGAAGCCATCGAGCTCTTCGATCCGCGTGCAGAGAATCACCAGGTCGGGAATGACTTTTCGGATCTGCGAATAGGCGCGGTCGCCGGGTTCGACGAACACCATGTCGTAACGGCCTGCATCGAGGACGGACTCGAGCATCCCGAGCACCTCGGTGTTGCCATTGACCACGACAACCTTTTGTGCCGGCGTATTCGCGGCGAGTCGGTTGATGTTGGTGTTCGGCATTTTGGTAACCAGCCCTTCTGACTTGTTATCTATACAGGAACCATGCCACTGGAATTTCGGGCGCAAAACGCGCATTTCAGTGGACATCATCCTGCGCAAGCGCCAATGCGCGACACCCGTTCGGGTTGGCTCTTTGGGGTATTTCGGCCCTAAAGCGTTGCGCAATAGCCGGTTGCCCCAGGATTTAGGAAGTGTCAAAAATTGATCACGGTAGGTCGGACTTTCGCGATTTTCGACGTCTTTCGAGGACCCCTACTGCTGTGCGGCGGACAGCCGGCACTTGTTGATTGAAATCGGACGGAGAGACGGACAGTGCGCACATACCACAACTACATAGCGGGAGCATGGACACCATCCGTGTCCGGCAGGACCTTCGAAAACAGGAATTCGGCGAACCACGACGAGGTCATCGGGCTGTTCCAGGATTCAACAACCGCTGATGTTGACGCGGCGATCGATGCCGCCGCCAAGGCCTATGCGAGCTGGCGTCTGGTGCCTGCACCCAAACGCGCCGAGCTGTTGCTCGCCGCCGCAGCGCGTCTTGTCGAGCAGAAGGAGACGTTCGCGCGCGATATGACGCGGGAAATGGGCAAGGTGCTCGAGGAAACACGCGGCGACGTGCAGGAAGCAATCGACATGACGCAGTTCATGGCCGGCGAGGGTCGTCGTCAGTACGGCCAGACAGTGCCGTCCGAATTGCGTGACAAGTTCGCGATGTCGGTCCGCCAGCCGCTCGGGGTGTGCGCAATGATCACGCCGTGGAACTTCCCGATGGCCATCCCATCCTGGAAGATCGCGCCCGCGCTGGTCTGTGGCAACACGGTTGTGTTCAAGCCCGCGACACTGACGCCGCTCTCGGCGTTCAACTTCGTCAAGGTGCTCGAAGAGGTGGGAGTTCCGCCCGGCGTCGTTAATCTGGTGACCGGTGGTCCAGACATCGGTACGCGGATGACGACGCACGATGAGGTGAAAGTCGTATCGTTCACCGGCTCGACCGCAGTCGGGCGGCTCGTAAATCAGAATGCCGCTTCCGGGTTCAAGAAAGTCCACCTCGAGATGGGCGGCAAGAACGTGATCATCATCATGGATGACGCGCAGCTGGAGCTTGCAGTCGAGGGATGTCTCTGGGGTGGATTCGGCACGTCAGGACAGCGCTGCACGGCGGCGAGCCGAGTGGTGGTGCACGAGAAGGTGCACGACGCGTTTCTGAAAGAGTTCGCCGCACGGGCCGCAGCGCTGCGTATCGGCGACGGACTCGACGCGGGCACACAAATGGGGCCATCGGTGAGCGAGGCGCAGTTGCAGACGGTCATGAAGTACGTCGAGATCGGCAAGGGCGAGGGCGCGCGGCTCGTGATCGGCGGTCATCGTCTGGACCAGGGCCACTACGCACGCGGCTGGTTCCATGAGCCGACCATCTTTGCCGACGTCGCGCCGACCATGCGCATCGCGCGCGAAGAGATCTTTGGCCCTGTGGTGTCGGTGATGCGCTGCTCGTCGCTCGATGAGGCGATCGCGATCGGCAACGATGTCGCGTACGGTTTGTCTGCGTCGATCTACACGCGCGACATCAACAAAGCTTTCCAGGCGATGCGCGACATGTATACGGGGATCTTCTACGTGAACGCGCCGACGATTGGCGCCGAAGTGCATTTGCCGTTTGGCGGGACGAAAGCGACGGGCAACGGTCATCGCGAAGCGGGAACGGCTGCGCTCGATGTCTTCTCAGAGTGGAAATCTATCTATGTGGATTTCAGTGGGAGGCTTCAGCGCGCGCAAATCGACACCTAGTTAGTGGTTGGTAGTTGGTTGAGCTCACGATGTGACCACGAACCACCAACCACCAACCAGTGTGGCTAGAACCTCAGTCCCATCGCCATCTGGAACGTGCGTCCGCCGTCGACGCCCGGAATCGGTCGCGGATATGACCCGTTGTTGAGCGGCGCTCCGAAGTTATTCGGCTTGATGTATCCGGTCGGCAATCCGTCCGCGTCGAGCGGGCTGTTCGGGTCGGGATTGACCGACGTGTTCCAGTTAATCAGTTTGTTGTTGTCGAACAGGTTATAGAGCTCGAATTTGATCCACGGCCGCACAGTGCGCCAGACCGGAATGTCATACGTGGCCGCGAGATCGACGAGGCCGTAGCCTTCAAAGTTCTCCGTGCCGCGGTCGCCGTAGTACAGCGTCTGAAAGCCTCCGCCCGGGAGCCGCGCGTAGCCCGGATTACGGGCGAGCTGAATCGCGCTCAAGGGCACGGCTGTGGAGAACAGCGAATACGTCTGTCCCGAGTTGTAGCGCCAAATCGGTCCGATGGTGACATTGCCCGCGCGACCAAGACCCTGGTTGTAGACCGCCCACAGCCGCACTTTGCTTCGCTGGAAGTCATTCAACCTGCCGTCGGGGAAGCTGCGCGGGGTGAGGATCTCGGGATAATCGGCGAAGTCAGAGGGGTTGGCCGGCTGGTTCGCGGCCTCACCCTCGAAGTTGCCATTGTTCTCGAGCTGCACTGTGTAGTGGCCGTTGATATTTAGCCTCGAGTTCACGTCGTAGCGGCCGATGAATTGCAGCGCCTGATAGCGTCGTTCGACGTCGTCGCTATTGCGGAAGATGACGTTATCGAACGTGCCGAAGTTTATGCCGTCGTGCACGACGGTAGTCTTGCCCGCCGCTGACGGATCGTCGATGAAATCCTCGATGAAATTCGAGGCGTGTCTCCACGAGTACATCACGCGGCCGTAGCCCTTCGCGAACTGACGCCCGGCGGACAGCGTGAACTCTTTGGTAATGGGTGATTCGAGCCCAGGAGCCAGGAACACGTTCGCAGTGGGGAAGTTGCCGCTCGCGATCGTCGCATAGTTTGCCAGGTCCATTCCCGGCGCGAAGGCAAAGCCCTGTCCCGCGGGACCGGTGTAGTTATAGGTGATCCGGCTCGGCGATCCGACTGTGGTATTGCGCGCGAACTGCACGTCGCTGTATTTCCCTGAGTAGTGCGCGTAGGTCGCCTGGAACGTCATACGGCCGTCGCCATGCGGGTCGTAGGTCATGCCTAGACGTGGCACGAAGCTGTGCGTGTCGGCGCCGATGATGTCGCCCGTGGCCTCGCTGGTGCCTTTCTCGTAGCGCACGCCGATGTCAAACGAGAAGTGATCGGATGCGGCCCAGTGATCCTGTACGTACACCGACGTCGTGTTGAGGTCCATCGTCGCGCCGAGTGTCGGCAGCCAGTTTTGGACCTGAGAAATGCCCGGTACAAACAGTGGAATGATGCGGCCCTGGGCGTCGAGGGCCGGAACGCCACCGACGACCAGATAGTCGGACAAGAACACGTAGTTGGTGGCGCTCTGTGAGTTGCCGCCGACACGACTCGACGTGAAGAGTTCCGCGCCGGCCTTGAGGTTATGGGTGCCGGTGCTTCGCGTCGTCAGGAAGTAACTGACGCTGCCGGCGTACTGCTTGTTGTCGCGGTCCTCCGGATCGAGCGCTGAGAAAAATGGCGCGTGATAATGCTGACCGCTGGTCGTGCCCGAAGCAGCGCCGCGAGCGCGGAATGGCGAGTCAGCCAGCAAGGTGCTCGTGCCACCGGCATTACGGAAGCCGAACTTCTTCTGCGAGTACTGGCCAGTCACGAGCACGCGCGAGCCGAGCACACCGCTGTAATTGGTGACGAACAGCTTGTTCGGCGTTTGGCGCGTGACGAGGACCGTCGTGTCGAGGGTTAGCCCCGCATTAAGACTCGCCAAGTCCCCCTGTTCTGTGTCGTTGTTGACGAAGCTGCCCTGGATCGTGTGGTTGTTTGCTGGCGTGCCAGTGACCTTGATTTCGTAGCGATCGTTGCTCGTCGTTGTTGTCCACGGAATCGCCGCCAACGCAGTCGCGTTGCTCGCGTTCGATCGCTCACGTCGCCCGGCGGCGAAAAACCAAATGCGATCGCGCATCACGGGGCCGCCGAACGTGCCCTCGAGGAACTTCGACAACTGATCAAGGTGCGTGACGGGTGGCGTGCGCGACTTCTCGAGCGGTGACTCGTTGTTCCATGCCGGGTTACTGAAATTGAGCCGCACGCTGCCGGAGAAGGTGTTGCCACCGCGCTTGGTGATCATGTTGATGACGCCGCCCGAGAACCGTCCAAACTCGGCGGAGATGCCCGAGGTCAGCACCTGCGTCTCGTCGATCGCGTCTTCGATGAAGACGTTGTTGGCGGTGCCAAATAGGTTGTCGTTGAGATCGACGCCGTCGATCATGAAGACGTTGTCATAGGCGAACGCACCGGAGATCGTGACCTGCCCGACGTTCGGAGTGTTGTCGGTCAGGCCGGGGGCGAACTCGGCGATGCGTGCGGGTGTGCGGCCGACGGGGATCGTGTTCAACTCACGCGCCGTGAGATTGGTCTGTCCCGTCGGCACGACCAACGCGTTCGACGTTTGCGCCGTCACGTTGACGACTTCGGTCAATGCCGCGACCTGCATCGATGCATCGATGACCGCCACGCTGCCGAGCGGGACGATCGCGTCGCCATGCACGAAGGGTGCGAAGCCGGAGAGCTCGAAGCGTACCGAGTAGAGGCCGGGGGGCAGCGCTGGAATCGTGTACACGCCATTGCCATCGGAGACGGTCTCGCGGGTGCCCTGAAGCGCCGGAGAGGTGACCACGACTGTCACGCCAGGCAGCACTGCTCCGCTCTGATCCTTGACGGTGCCCTGCAGCGTGCCGGTCTGCAGGCCTTGTGCGGTCAGCATCGCTGGAGTAAGCGAGCCGATCGCGATCACGAACGCGAGCAACAACGCATGTCGTTTCGCCACTGATCCTCCTAGGGGGTTGGGCCGGAATGCCTATCTGGACTGATAAACGACCTGAAACGAGGTACGGAACACTCCCCGCGCGGTGCGAAGCAGTATACGCCTGAGATTAAGGGAGCGTCGAGGTCGGGATAAGCCCAACAGGCGGGCAGAGAATTGGAAACAAAAAAGGGGAGCCAGCGGTTGCTGACTCCCCTTCGGTGTAGCGTCCGGCTTTAGCCGGACGAGTACGGCTAGAACAGGAACTTGACTGTGAACTGACCGCGCGTGCCGGGATCGAACAGGTCGTCCATCCCGAAGCGGACGTCGCGCGCGTTCGCGCCGTCGCCCGAGGCGTTGATCAGCGCGTTGTAGTCATAGCCCCTGGCCAGGTCGACATGCGACAGGTCGATCGCCGACGACTGACGAGGCTGACCTGCGCCCTTGTTCACGCTGTTGAAGATGTGGCGTGACGTCTTCTGGTTGAACACGTTCAGCACGTTCATCTCGAGCCGCAGCCGCTTCGTGCCGGCCATGGCGAACTCGTGGGTCAGCAGCAGGTCGGTGCGATTGAGGAACGGGGTGCGTCCCATATCGCCACGGCCGTTCACCATCACCGGAATCTGGTTGGTGGTGTTGACGTAGGTCGTCATCGGCGTGCCGCTCGCCGCGTAGAAGAACGCGCCGATCTGCGAGCCGAACTTGAAGTCGTACGCGCCGTACAGCTTCACTGCGTGCGGACGATCCGTGGCGAGACGGCCAACCACGTCGAGGTTGCCATGCGAATCCCAGAGCAATTCATCGAGGTCCCACGCGCGGTTCACGTTGCCACCCTCACGGGAGATGCTGCCCGCCTGCTGCTGGGCAACAGCGCTGGACACACCAGTCGTCGGCGTGCGGATCTCGTCAGACGAAGCGAGACCCGCGTAGTTGCCATACAGCCGGCTGATCGTGTAGTTCGCGCTGAAGAAGTAGTTGTTCGCAAACCGGCGGTTGAAGCCGAGCTCGACCGCGTCGTACTGCCGCTTCGGACGCGGGATCGCGAACGGAGTCGTCGCACCCGACACCGGCGAGATCGACGCGATGCCGCGACCCGGGTTCGAGATCACATACACCTCGTTGCCCGTCGCATCCAACGCACCGAGGTCCTCGATGGTTTCGAGCAGGTCGTTGTGAATGTAGTGCACACTGAACACGCTGTTGCGATTGAGCTGATACTCCCAGCCCGCGCTCGTGCTCGACTGCTTCATCGGCTTGAGATCCGGGTCGATGCTGCTCGCGAAGGACGGCACGCGGCGATCGCGGCAGCTTCCGGGCGTGTTCCAGATATCCTGTCCGGGCATGTTGCTCAAGTTGATCGTGTCGAGCGCCAGCGTGTCGAGGGTGCGATAGTAAATGCACCACGTCTCGGCGCCGAACGAGCCGCGCGGCAGCTCGTACTTCGTCCAGTCGTAGTAGTACCCCCAGCTGCCGAACACCTTCATGCGACCATCGCCGAACAGGTCGTACGCCGCACCGAGGCGAGGCGCGATCTTGTCGGCCATGTTGAAGTGGATCGCAGTCTCGAGGTACTCCGGCCGGAATGACGGTACCTTCTCATCTTCGGTGCGGATACCGAGGTTGAGTGTCAATCGGTTGCCGACGGTCCACGTGTCCTGCACATACAGCGAGTGGATGTCGGAACCGGCCTTGTTGGTCGTGCGGCGATCGTTCACCTCGTAATACCCGTAGGCGCCCGCCGGATGCGACACGCCACCAAAGACGAACGGCGACGTG
>DATCXH010000633.1:0-3239 GCA_036565925.1 Vicinamibacterales bacterium | reverse complement strand
GCCGGCAAGCAGCAGCCGTTTCTTTTCAGCCAGGCGGAGGCGATTCAGGCGCGGTCGTTCATTCCGCTGCAGGACACGCCAGGCGTGCGTGTCACCTACGACGCGACGATTCACACGCCGAAGCCGCTCGTCGCGGTGATGGCGGCGGAAATGGATCCGGCAAACGCGGGGCCGGTCCTGTCGGACGGGCCGGGCGACGGGCCTGCCCGCACATTCAGATTCAAGATGCCTCAGGCGATCCCGTCGTATCTGATCGCCATCGCCATCGGCGACCTGGCGTTCAAGCCGATGAGCGATCGGACTGGCGTCTGGGCTGAGCCGTCGATGGTTGATGCTGCCGCGCGCGAGTTCGAAGACACCGAGAAGATGATGGCCACGACCGAGAAGCTCTACGGACCGTATCGGTGGGGGCGTTACGACATCCTGGTGTTGCCACCGTCGTTCCCATTTGGCGGCATGGAGAACCCGCGACTGACGTTCGCCACGCCGACGGTGATCGCCGGCGACAAGTCACTCGTCTCGCTTGTCGCTCACGAACTCGCGCATTCATGGTCTGGCAATCTCGTCACCAACGCGACGTGGCGCGACTTCTGGCTCAATGAGGGCTTCACCACCTATCTCGAACGCCGGGTTGTCGAAGCGCTGTATGGGAGGCACGTCGCCGACATGCAGGCGGTGATAGGCCTCAACGATCTCGCGGACTCGCGCAAGACGCTCGACAAGCCCGGCGATCGCACTCTGCTACCGGACCTCACCGGGCGCGATCCCGACGATGCGTTTTCGACCGTCCCGTACGAGCAGGGTCAGTTGTTTCTGGTGTTTCTCGAGTCGAAGTTCGGTCGCGAGGTGTTCGACCTGTTCCTGCGTAAGTGGTTCGACGAGCATGCGTTCCAGAGTGCGACGACCGAGCAGTTCCTCGCCTTCCTCAAGGCAAACTTGCTCGACACCAAACCCGGACTCGTGACCGACGCCCAGATCCAGGAGTGGCTCCACACTGAAGGCATTCCGGCATTCGCCGTGCTGCCGATGTCGGATGCGTTTGCGAAAGTCGAGCACGCGCGGGACGAGTGGTTGAAGGGTGGCTCGATGGACGCGCTTGCGAAGACGGCATCGGCCTGGTCCACGCAGGAGTGGATTCATTTCATAGACTCGCTGCCGCGGAAGATGGACGCGAAACAGCTCGCTGCACTCGACCAGCGGTTCAAGCTGACAGAGTCGATGAACTCGGAAATCGCCCACGTCTGGTATCGCCTGGCGATCGCGAATCGCTACACCGCCGCGTACCCGGCGATGGAGCGCTACATGATCCGGATCGGTCGGCGGAAGCTGATCGTTCCGCTGTATCGCGATCTCGCTGCCTATCCGGAAGGACTGAAGCTGGCGAACAAGATTTTCGCTGGGGCACGGGACGGCTATCATCCCCTCGCGCAGACGACGATCGCGGACATTTTGAAGAAAGGCTGACCCAAAGGGACAAAGGGACGGACCAGGGACCAAGGACCAAGGACGGACCAGGGACCAAGGACGGACCAGGAACTAAGCACCAAGGACCAAGGACTACAGTGTTCAAACCAACAACGTGTTGCGATACCCTCTCGTCCATGCGCACATTCGTTTTCGCGATCAGTCTTTGCGCGTCGGCGGTGCCCGCCTTCGCGCAACCGTTCACCAACGCCAAGACATCTCTTTCCAATTACTCGGTCGCCGACACGATGCCGGGTAAGTCGTGCGAAAGCCTGTCAGCGTACAAAGGCGAGGGCATCGTCTCGATCAATGCCCGTGTGGTACCGGCGACAGCGGACACGCCGCAGCATTGCCGTGTGACCGGCGTCATCACGCCCGAGGTCGCCTTCGAGATCAACCTTCCCGATCGCTGGAACCGTCGCTTCTACATGACCGGCAACGGCGGACTCGCCGGCGATGCCCTCGATGGTCCGACGAATCCAGACCGAACCTCCGCGCTGACCAACGGCTTCGTGATGGCGCGGACCAATACCGGTCACGACGCGCGCAAGGAGCCGAGCGGCTCATTCATCCTGAGCAACAAGCAGAAGGCGATCGACTACGCGTATCGTGCGGTGCACGTGACTGCCGACACCGCGAAGAAGATTGCCACCGACTACTACTCGCAGCCGATTCGCTTCTCGTACTGGAACTCGTGCTCGAACGGCGGCCGTCAGGGGCTGCTCGAGGCACAGCGCTACCCAGACGATTTCGACGGCATCGTGGCCAATGCGCCGTGGGTCGATCAGACCGGCTTCACGATTGGCGCGATGTGGAACCAGAAAGCCCTGACAGAGGGGGCGATCACGCCGGCGATGCTGGTGCTGGTTGCGCAGAAGGTGATGGACAAGTGCGACGCGGTGGACGGTCTCAAGGACGGCCTGATCGACGATCCTCGCGCGTGCAAGTTCGACGCGGCGCGTGACGTGCCCGCGTGTAGCGCGAGCTCGACGTCTGCTGACTGTCTGACGCCGGCACAAGCGTCCGCGATCAACAAGGTGTATAGCGGGCCGATCAGCAAGGGCAAGCCGTTCATCGCTGGCTATATGCCCGGCAGCGAAGCGGTCAATGCCGCGCCCAACGGCGCGACAAACAGCGGGTGGGTTGGCGCGATCGTGGCACCGCAGCCCGGTGGGAAGCCGGCGGACTTCAACCTGGCGGAAGGCGTGATGCGCTATCTGATCCTCGACCCGCCGCAGCCAGAGTACGACACGCTGAAATTTGACTACGACACCTCTGGATCGGTCGTCGAGCGATGGAGCAAGCTCGCAGACGCGAAGGAGACCGACCTCTCGAAGTTCCGCAAGCGCGGCGGGAAGCTGATCATGACTTACGGCTGGGCGGATCAGATCCTGCAGCCGATGATGGGCGTGAACTATTACGAGGGCGTGGTCGCGAAGAACGGCAAGGACTCAGCGAACTTCGCGCGTCTGTTCATGATGCCTGGTGTGGCGCACTGTGGTGGCGGCATCGGGCCCGATCGCAACGATGCGGTGACCGCCGTGATCGACTGGGTCGAAAAGGGCAAGGCTCCCGACTCTCTGCTGGCGAGCAAGGTCACCGACAACAAGGTCGTTCGCACGCGGCCGCTGTGCCCGTATCCGCAGGTCGCGCGTTACAAGGGGCAGGGCAGTATCGACGATGCGGCGAATTTCAGCTGCGTCGCGCCATCGAAATAAGAGATTTCAGGCTGTCTCGCTGTTTCGACAGCTGCCCGCGATCTGCGGGTGACAACT
>DATCXH010001250.1:0-2278 GCA_036565925.1 Vicinamibacterales bacterium | reverse complement strand
GAAGGTATTGCCGCCAGTTCGCGGGACGATATTGATCGTCGGTCCACCGACTTCGGTCTCACCGAGTCCGCCCGCAGTGGTGAATGCGATCTCCTGCGCGTTCTCGACATCCTGACGATAACCGGACACGCCGCCGCCGTTGAGCGATGCACCGGTGTTCAATCCATCGACCTGTGCGCGTCCCTCGTTGCCGCGTCCGCCGCGGCCACCAAACACCACCATCCCGGGACTGAGCTGCACGTTCGGTACGCCGCCGCCGCTCTGCACCATCGACGGAATGAGCACCATGAGGCCCGCGTAGCCTTTGGCGGTTGGCAGCGATTGCACGAGATCACTGTCGAGCGTGCGCTGTCGTCGTGCGCTCGTCACGTCAACGATCGGACTCTCGCCGGTCACCGTGATCGTCTCTTCGAGTGCGCCGACGCGAAGGTCCGCGTTGACGGTGGCGTTGAACTCCGAGGAGAGCTCCAGGCCTTCGCGCTTGTATGTGGCGAAGCCGGTCAGCGTGAAAGTGACGTCGTACTTGCCCGGACGAAGGTCAACGATGCGATACAAGCCGTTGCCATCGGTCACTGCCGTGCGCACCTTTTCGATGAGCACATCGCTCGACGCTTCAACGGTGACGCCGGGAAGCACAGCCCCGGACGTGTCCCGAACAACACCGTTGATGGATGACTGCGCGTGCGCGATCTGCGGGACAAACATCAGTCCGAGCCCCAACAGAATCAGAAATGCCTTTCGTCGCATGAGTCCCCCTTTGACCCGCTCACGTATGAATGAACCGCCACGACCTCCAAACTGCACGACCGACCCGCTTTACACGCCCTTTGACAAATCTTTGACAAATTCGTGAGCGACCCTTATACGCCCCAAGCGGGGCTGGGTCAACCGCTCAGATTTCCAGTGGATGGCACTCGACTTGGGGCACCTGGCGGGGGCACAATCACACAATTGTTTGTGCAAATCGCCGCCAACCCGGCCGTTCGCCATCCACGAAGGTCATACCGCTAGATGTCTGATTCGAACGAGTTGAAGCCGAACACGCCTGCCGGAACGCCGGTTCCCGATCTCATCGAGCAGTATCGCGTCCGCCGCGACGCCTGGATCGCGCAAGCGGACGAGTTGGCTCGCTTACGCGATGAGGTCCGAGGGTCGGCTGAACGTGAGGCGATGGAAATTGTCACAGCGGCGCGTCGCGACGTCCGGCAAATCGTGATGGAGGCGCGACGTGAGCTGCTCGTCCTCTCCGCACAGGTACAGGCCGCCCTTGGTGAAGCGGGCGCTCGGCCGGATCCGACCGGTCTCCTTAATCGCGCAAACGATTCAGATGGAGGATTAGAGAAGCCAGATTTCGCGGATGCGATCTTCTCGCATCAAGAAGCCGTGAAGGGCATGCTGGACGAAGCGCGTGCCGACATGGATGCGCTCGACGAGGACGCGCGCACCGTGCCCTTCCAGGCATTGGCAGAACCGCCGAAGCTGCCACCTCCGCCCGAACTTCCAGCCGTGTTCTCCGAGGACACGCTGAGTGTGCCGAACACGTCTCCCGTGCCGCCGCACATGCCTGCGTCCTCGTTCACGCCTGTGACATTGCTTTCGTCCGCCTCGTCAGACACGCCATCCATGTCAGCGGCGGCATCGCGAAATCTGCTGTCTTCACCGTTTCCCATCGATGCCGTGCCGGTGCCTTCATCACGACGCGCACGGATGTTTGTCGGGTTGTTTGGTGTAGTCGGTATTGCCGTCCTTGTTGCAACGATCGTGTGGATGCGGTCCGACAACAAGCCCGCTGCGGCGAAGCAGTCGGCTGCACCGCAGAGCGCGTCATCCAAGCCTGCTGCATCGACAGCCGCGACAACTGCGACGACAACCCCATCACCCGCCACCGTACCGTCGCCAACTCCTGTCGCGAATACGGCGGCCACGAAACGATCACCGCTCTCACTGCTCGTGGAGGCGCGTCGATCATCATGGCTGCGTACAACAGTGGACGGGGAGTCCGACTCGGGCCGTATGCTCGCGCAGGGCGAGACCGTGCGGCTCAATGCGCAGCAGAGTGTGTTACTACGCGTCGGCGACGCGGGAGCCGTGTTCGTGGCGGTGAACAACGGCCAGCCCGCTCCGCTTGGTCGTGATGGGCAAGTCGTGACGCGGCAGTTTGTGGTCGAGAGCAAGGATCGTCAGATTCAGAACGCAGGCGGAGCGTCGGCGCCGCCGTCGACCGCGAACATTCCGCAGGCCGCGACGACTCAGATTCAGAAGCCCGCAACACTGCCGA
>DATCXH010001104.1:0-3446 GCA_036565925.1 Vicinamibacterales bacterium | reverse complement strand
GCGGAGGCTGGTCAGACCCGCCTGAGGGTCGGGAGAGCAATCGCATGTTCATAACGAAGAGAGCATTGCCGCGGCGAACGTTCCTGCGTGGTGTGGGCACCACGATGGCGCTGCCGCTGCTCGAGTCGATGGTCCCGGCGTTGACCGCACTTGCTCAGACACCGGCCAAGCCGCCGATGCGATTTGGCGCGGTGTACTTTCCCAACGGCGCGACATCGAAGCACTGGTTTCCCGATGCCACCGGCCCTGGCTTCGAGTACAAACCGATTCTCAAGCCGCTCGAGCCGTTCCGCGATCACATGAACGTATTCGGCAACCTGTCGCGCGCAGGTGGCAAGACGGTGACCGATCACGCGGTGAGCTCCGCGGGTTGGTTGAGCGGCGCAGTCGCGAAGCAGACCGAGGCCGAGGACATCCAGGTCGGCATCAGCATCGATCAGGTCATCGCCAAACAGATCGGTCAGGACACCAAGCTGCCGTCGATGGAAGTGGCCACCGAAGACTTCAGTGGCTACGTTGGCGGCTGTGTGCCCGGCTATGCGTGCGCCTACATGAACACGATCTCGTGGGCGTCTGAGACGCAGTCGAATCCGATGGAGATCAATCCGCGCACGGCGTTCGAGCGCATGTTCGGACGGCCCGGTACTCCGGCGGAGCGTGAGGCACGCATTCGCGAGGATCGCAGCATTCTCGATTCGGTGACCGAGGAAGCGCGCGACCTGCAGCGTAAAGTCGGTGCGCGCGATCGCACGCGCATCGGCGACTATCTCGATCACGTGCGCGAGATCGAGCGCCGAATCCAGAAGACCGAGGCCCAGAACGCGAAGCAGGTCTTGTCGCTCGATGCGCCGCTCGGTGTGCCCGACACGTTCGAGGCTCACGCGACGATGATGTTCGACTTGATGGCGGTCGCCTATCAATCCGACATCACGCGGGTCTTCTCGTTCATGATGTCGCGCGAGGCGAGCCAGCGCACCTATCCGGAGCTCAACATCCCGCAGACCCATCACGATGTGTCGCACCACGGCGGCAACGCCGACAACATGGAGCGCCACGCGAAAGTCAACGCGCACTACGCGCAGCTCTTTGCCACGTTCCTCGAGAAGCTGAAGGGGATGCCCGAAGGCGACGGCACGGTGCTCGACCACTCGCTGATTTTCTACGGCGCCGGCATGAGCGACGGTCAGGCGCACGCGCCCTATCCGCTCCCGCTCGTCGCGGTCGGGCGCGGTGGAGGCGCTATCAAGGGCGACCGTTTCATTGTCGCGCCCGAGTGGACGCCCATCGCCAATCTCTGGCTCGGGGTGGCGAACCTGTACGGCATCCAGCTCGAGAAGTTCGCTGAAAGCAACGGCCGCGTGGAGCTGTAGGCACATGAAGATTCGCTCGATCCTCGTGTACGGCGTAGTCGGCCTGACCGCGCTTCTATCGAACGTAGAGCGGGGTCTTCAGACCCCGCTGTATGCCGCGACCGCCAGTCTTCCACTTATCGACGCCGTCAAGGCCGGCGACCGCGCGCGCGTCCGAGTGCTGGCGAAGCAGCCCACCGAGCTGAAACGCACCGAGGGTGACGGCACCACGGCACTGCATTGGGCCGTGCGAGCCGATGATCTCGAGACCACCAGGCTTCTGCTGGCAGCGGGAGCCGACGTGAAAGCTGCGACGCGTGAAGGCATCACGCCGCTCGCGCTGGCCGCCATCAACGGCAGTCTGCCGATGACTGAAACGCTTCTGAAAGCGGGCGCGAACCCGAATGTTGCGCTGCCAGAAGGCGAGACGATTCTGATGACGGCGGCTCGCACCGGCCGGCCTGATGTCATCAAGGCGTTGATCAAAGCCGGAGCCGATGTCAACGCGCGCGAGAGCTGGTTCGGCGAGACCGCGTTGATGTGGGCGGCCGGCGAGAACCATGCCGACGCCGTGCATGTGCTCGTCGAGGCCGGTGCCGACGCCAACGCGCGCTCGCGGCTCCTCGACGTACCGCGACGGCGCACCGGTCAATCTGTTCTTCCGCTCGGCAGCTGGACGCCCCTGATGCATGCCGCTCGTCAGGGATCGCTTGCCGGGTTGCGTGCGCTGGTCGACGAAGGCGCAGACCTCAATCTGGTCGATCCCGACGGGACCACTGCTTTGGTCATCGCCATCATCAACGCGAACTACGACGAGGCGGCGCTGCTCGCCGAAAAGGGCGCCGATCCCAACATCGCTGACAAGGAAGCCAAGATGGCGGCCTTGTATGCCGCCGTTGACATGCATCGTCTGGCGATCGGGCACGGTCGCCCGAACACGAAGCCATCGGGTCAGCTCGACGCGGTGGACCTGATCAAGATTCTGCTCGCGAAGGGTGCCGATCCGAATGCGCGGCTGGCGGCGCCGCTGATGCAGCGTCATCACACCGCCGGCGATCGCGCGCTCGGCGACGGCTCCACGCCCTTCATGCGTGCCTCGAAATCCGGCGACGTCGGCGTCATGCGCCTCCTCCTTTCAGCAGGTGCCGATCCGCTTCTGAAGCAGCCGAATCAAACAACTGCGCTCATGCTCGCGGCCGGGCTGGGCTGGCGTGACGGCAGTCCCGCGGCGCCTTCCTACGACCAGGGCTCGGAGCAGGATGCGATCGAGGCGATCAAGCTCTGTATGGAGGTTGGTATCGATATCAATGCCGCGACCAACACCGGCGAGACTGCGCTCCATGCCGCCATCTCGGGCCGTGCCTCCGAGACGATCGTGCGCTTCTTAGTGGAGAGCGGTGCGAGCCTGACCGCGAAGAACAAGCAAGGTCGCACCCCGCTCGAAGTCGCCCTCGCCAGCCGCAAGGACGTCTCGGGTATCGTCAGTTATCTGAAACAGAAGGTCGGCGTACAGTAGTCCCTGGGCCTTGGTGCTTGGGCCTTGGTCCGTCCTTTGTCCTTGGTCCGTCCCAGATCCTGAGTCCGTCCCTGGTCCCTGGTCCGTTACGTGTTCCTGCGATTACTCGTATTCACGCTCGTATTGGCCAGTGCCGCACCGGCTTTTGCCCAGCCTGCAGCGGAGTGTCCGACGTCCGAGTGTGCGCCAGTCGTCGCGACCACGAATCCGGTTCATACCCGACTTTGGCGCGATGCGGCCGCGGTTCATCAAATCAAAGTGGCGTTTGTCGATGCGCTTCAGCAGTTCGTGCGCGCGCAGGCGGGCACGTTTGGCGATGAAGGTATCGCGTTGCAAGCATCGCTCGCCGGGATGCAGCAGGCGTTAACGCGATGGGACGACGCGATCGCAGCGTTTCAGGTGCAGGCGTCGCGGACGCGCGACGCCGAATCATCGATTGCTCTTGCGACGGTTTTCCTCGATCGTCATCGCATCGATGACGCCTTGCGCGCGCTTGCGGCAGCGGAGCAGGCCGATGACAACCGTCCCGATCTGTACGCGATGCGTGCGTTGGCGTACGACGTATCGAATAGACCGGACGA
>DATCXH010001102.1:0-5931 GCA_036565925.1 Vicinamibacterales bacterium | reverse complement strand
CGGCGCCCTTCGCCGCCCGCAGCCGTGAGGTCTCAATAATTGAATGTGCCGGTCACATCCTGACCAACCGTGATCCAGCCGTTTTCGTTGACGTCTCTTCCTAACCAGATGAAGCTGTTTGACTGAGTGGACGGCAACCAGTAGGTGTTCTGCACCCACTTGTTGTTCCTGAGTGCGCCGAATGCACTCGTGCCTGACGTATCGATGATCCCGCTGCGACCGGACCCCGAGAGTGTCGTGCCGGTCTGGGTCACACTGTTGTCGTGCACGTGGAGGTTCTGCAGGACCCACTCGCCATAGATGCCGCTACCGCGATGCCCTTCGAGGCCGGCGATCCCCTGCCAATTGTCAACGAGCGTATTCCCGTAGACCTCCACATTCGACGATCCCGCCACGAGGATCCCCGCGCCGTCGACCCAGCCAGGAAGTGGACGCGTGCGGCCGTTCCGCGACACGCGGTTGTTCCGAATCACCGCGGCGTAGCCGATCTCGTGAAAGATTCCGCTCAGATCGTTGTCCTCGACACGATTGCCCTCGTAGAGCACATTGATGTTGTCGATGTCGGTCCACAGCCCGGGGCCGCGGTTGTGATGGGCGAAGTTGTTACGGAGGACCAGTCCATCCGTATACACCCACTTGCTACCACCCGCCGCCCAGTAAGGGTTGTAGCCAAGTGTGTTGTTGTAGGCGATCTCGTTCCCGTCGACCTGAACGCCACGTCCTGACCCGATGAATCCGAGCCCGCCGTTGTGATGGACAAGATTGCCGCGCGCCAGCGCGCCATCGACCGTGCGAATCCCAGCGAAGTGATTCCACCGGACTTCGCAATGCTCGATGATCCAGCCAGGCCCATGGCTGTTCAGCGCCGCCTCGTGTGACGGCGAGGCAAACTTCTCGATGATCATCCCGCGTACCGTCACGCCTGTCGCCCATCCGTCGAATGCGAAGGACGCAACGCTCGTTTCGACGAGCCGACCTGTCGGGTCGTCGCCTATATAGATTTGGTCGTTCGCATAATCGAAGAACCACCGCCCAGGCCCCATCTCGGCGAGCGATGCCACGTGCTTCAACACCACATGATCGATAAACAGATCCTCGGGATATCCACAGCGGGCCTGATCGCTCAAACAGACGCCGTCGGTCGGAGTGCCGATCACCGGGCCACCCTGAGTCTGGCCGGAGATCACCCAGTAGCCGGCCGCGCGCGAAAAGTTGCTCAGGCGCCGCGCGCCAGAGAGCACAGTTCCCGTCTCACCGACGAACGTCTGACCCGATTTGGGAATGATGGCGCGCGAGAGGCGATGGATCCCTGAGCGCAAGAGGATGGATGCACCTTCAGCGGCCGCGTCGACGACCGCTTGAATGCTCTGTCCAGGATCCACGGCGTAATCAGTTGTCGCGTCGCTTGGTGTATTCCCTGACGGTGGCGGCGTTGGACTTCCAGGGGCCGTTTGACCGTACGGCGTCCAGCCCGATCCGTTCCACAGGTACCACCAGATCCCATCCAACCCGAGGACGTACACCGTCTGATTGAGCCAGATGATCTTCGAGCTGTATCCACCTGCCGCGTTGACGCCGTTGCGAAGCACACGGAGATCCGACGCGATTGTCCAAACCGCGCGTGACGTATCGATGATCTGCGTCGCCGGCGGCACCTGTGTGCCATCTGCGGATATGTCCGGAGCAGGCGTCGCGGCGATCGCGATCGATGCGGTCGCCGACGCGGACGCTCCGGCCTTGTCGGTTGCGGTCAGTCGTACGGAGTACGTGCCCGGAACGGTGTAAATGTGCTGCACCGCAACGACCGGTCCTGTGCCCGACCAGCGAGCCCCGTCACCGAACACATACTCCCAGCTCGCCAACGCACCCTCGGGATCGATTGTGCCCGACCCGTCGATCGTGACGGCCTGCCCCGCGACAGACGACGAAGGCGCGTTCAACGTCACACGGGGCGGCTTGTTTGGGCGTTTTTTGCCGGCGTCGGCGGTATTCGCAATCAGACCGAGACCAGCGAGGACAAGACACGCGACGCGAAACGATCCAGGGCCCATGATCTCTGTTCCTCCAAAAACACACGTCCGTCCTCTCGAGCCGAATTGCTCGCACGCGATCGCTGAGTTGGGAGTCGAAGTCCTAGGGCGGTGGCCCGCGACGATCAGCAGGATGTGCAGGCGTAAGGCCAGCGCGTTCGACGATTCAGCTGGCCGTTCTTCGAGGAATTCTGTCGTGACGCCACTTCGCGCCGTACGAAGTGATTACGACTTTGAGCGCGCGGTTACAGAAACGCACGTCGGCAGCGCCGCGACGAAGCCTTCTCGCTTGACGATCGGCGTTGCCATGAGCGTTCGGATTCAGGTCTCACGTGAGGGTGAAGATCGCTGGAGCAATTCCCTACGCACAGTTACACGAGCGAAAAGAAACGCGTCACGGTTTCTTTCACGAGCGCACGCTTAGCTCGACATTTCGATCGAACACGAACGGCGCGATTTCTGCACAGGGCCGCGGCACAACCATCACCACAGACATCGGAGACTTCTTTGAGCACGAGCTTTCGGACCCTCTCTGCGCTAGCTGTGTGTTTGATCACCATCGTGCTCGGCACGCCCAGCGGCGAGCGCTCACTCTTCGCACAATCTCCTTCTCCGGATGGCGCCGAACTGCCACCGGCAACGCAGATCGTCGATACGTCTGGTGCGGTGTGGACGCTGGCTAGTGATCTGCGCGTGTTGCGGAACGGCGTGCAGGCCTCAACAGGTTACGGCACGCGCATTCTTCTCTCTCAGAGCACGATCTACGTGTTCGGCACCAACGCGCAATGGTGGCGGTGGACGGGCAGCAGCTGGGTCCTGTACGGCGCGACGAAGCCGACCGCCACGTCGCCGTCTGGTACTCAGGTCCCGCCCTCGACGCAGATCGTCGATACCAGCGGCAACGTGTGGACACTCGCATCCGACTTTCGCGTGCTGCGCAACGGCGTCCAAGCGGCAGGCGGGTCCAGCAGGCAGATGCTCTGGCTGAATCAAACCCTGTACGTCTTGGGCATGGACGGTGTGTGGTGGTATCAGTGGAACGGATCGGGCTGGGTCCCCTATGGGCGGACCGCACCAAGCACCACTACGAGCTCTACACCCTCGCCTTCAGGCACTCAAGTCCCACCAGCGACTCAGATTGTTGATGGTGGCGGCGCTGTCTGGACGCTCGCCACCGATTCCCGCGTTCTTCGAAATGGCGTCCAAGCCGCCGGCGGGTACAGCCGGCAGATGCAGTGGCTGAATCAAACCCTCTACGTGTTAGGCCTGGACGGAGTGTCGTGGTATCAGTGGAACGGAACGGGGTGGCTGTTCTATGGGCAGACTGCACCGGGTTCCACGTCCAGTCCCACACCGTCGGGTTCAGGCACTCAAATTCCTCCAGCGAGTCAGATTGTTGACAGTGGCGGTGCTGTCTGGACGCTCGCCAGCGATTCCCGCGTTCTCCGAAATGGTGTCCAGGCCGCCGGCGGAGCTGGGCGTTCGATCCTCTGGCTGAATCAGACGCTCTACGTGCTCGGCCTCGACGGCATCTGGTGGTATCAGTGGAACGGAAGCGGCTGGACGCTCTACGGCCAGACGTCACCAGCGGGAGGTCCAGCACCGCAACCGTCGGTGACGGGCGACTACTACGTCTCCGCGGGACAGAGCATTCAGTCCGTGCTCGACGGGGCGACGGCGGGACAGACGATCGTCCTGCGGTCAGGTGTGCACCGGCTGCAGACACTGCGAGTCAAGAGTGGCCTGACCCTGGTCGGCGAGCAGGGCGCGATTTTGTCCGGCGCGCGACTGCTCACGTCGTTTACCCAGAGCGGCGCGTACTGGACGATCGGCGGTCAGACCCAGCAAGGTGCAGTCGTCGGCCTTCCCACGGTCTGCTACGACACGTCTCCGCGTTGCGCGTATCCCGAGGACCTCTTCATCGACGATCGCGTACTCGTGCCAGTCGGCAGTCTGGCAGAGGTGACCTCCGGAAAGTGGTTCTTCGATTACGCGAACGATCGCGTCTACATGGCCGACAATCCGACGGGCCACAAGGTCGAAATCAGTGTCACCCCGGCAGCCTTCACTGGATATTCAGAAAACGTCACGCTGCGCGGACTCACGATCGAGAAGTTCGCGACCCCAACAGCCGAAGCGGCGGTGAACGGCGGGACACTCGGATGGGTCATCGAAGATTGTGAAATCCGCTGGAACCATTTCGCCGGTGTGCGATCGTCCGAATACACGACCGCCCGCCGGAACTACATCCACCACAACGGCGCTTACGGGTTCATCGGCGCCGGGAATGGCGCCAATATCGACAACAACGAGATCTCGTACAACAACACACTCGGCTACAACGCCTACGTGGGAGCGGGCGGCGCGAAGTTCGTCAACACAGCCAACCTGGTGTTGCAAAACAATTTCGTGCACCACAATAACGGCCCCGGACTGCACACTGACCTGAACAACATCTACCTGCTCGTCGAACGCAACCGCGTCGAAGACAATAATCTGAGCGGGATCTTTCACGAGGTCGGGTATCAGGCGGTCATCCGCTATAACACAGTCTCCCGAAACGGACGTTCTCGGCCCTCACCATATTGGGTCGATGGAGCAGGCATCCTCGTCTCCGCGTCACCCGACGTCGAAGTCTATGGCAACACCGTGACCGACAATTTCCAGGGCATCGCCGCACTCGCGTGGAACCGCGGCTCCGGCACGTATGGTCCTTACCTGCTGAAGAACCTGTACGTGCATGACAACGCCATTTATCAACAGGCGCCACAGCCTGGAGGTGCGGGCCGAACCGGCGTGATCGACAAGGATGGAACGGGAGCGTTCTCGGCGAACAACAGGTTCGTGCGCAACAGCTACTGGCTGGGCACCAACTTGTACTACTTCATGTGGATGAACGTCGATATCAACGAGAGCACATGGCGCAATTACGGCCAGGACACCTCCGGTTCGTTCACCCGGTGAGTCACACGGCGCTGCGCCGCTCGATCACCACGTCGGTTCGGTCACGTGCGATCGAACCGGCGCATGGAGCCGCAGCAGCGCCTCGGCCCGCAGTTCCGCAGTCGCGAGCGAGCCGGGTTCCCAGCGCGGGATGCGAAAGCGGTCAACCGTGTGCGACATGGCCCTGCCACCGGTAACGAAACCAGCACGGTAACCGCTTGCCGCCGCCGCACGGGCGACGCGGATGTTGGCGCGGCCATGCGGGTACGCGATCGAGTCTATCGGTCGACCAACGACCCCTTCGAGGACATCGCGGCCGGTGGTCAGCGCCGCCTTCATGACTTCGTCCGGTAACGTAGGCAACACGTGATGATGGAGTGTGTGGAACCCGATCGTCATCCCCGCGCCGACGAGATCGGCAATGTCCGCCGCGCCGAGCTGACGCCGCGGAGGACCGACATCCATCGCCGACAAGCGTTCGGCTACTCGCGGGTCTTCGCAGGCTGCGGCAATGTCAGAGACGCCGCCGCTGACTCCCAACGCGGTCGCAACGGCATGGACGCCGTGAACCACGAGCGCTCGTTCCAGATGCGACCACCAGTAGTCAGGCAGATGGTTCAGTGTTCGGCCCGACAAAAAGAACGTCGCCGACACGCCTGCTGCCGTCAACACCGGTAACGCATGATCGACGTGCGCCACATCGTCATCGTCAAACGTGATCGCAATGCGAAGACGGTCGTGATCGGGAGACAACAATGTGCCGACGGGGACGATAGCGGCGAACTCCTGGAGTGCATCCAGGTGCGCACGCAACGTGGAGGGTGAGACTGACGGGACAACGTCCAGAACGGAGCGCGGTCGCGGCGTCACACGGTGATAGATCAACACGAGGGAACGACGCCGTCTCTGCGCAGAGAGCGCCGCTACCCAGCGGAGAGCCGGAACAGCGGCGAGCCGA